>NZ_JBIWAE010000007.1:0-66584 GCF_044759865.1 Streptomyces sp. NPDC099050
CCAACTCCACCTCCTCGACCTCCTCGACACCGACATCGCACAAACCCGCTGGCCACAGGCCTAAATCAACGACCCGCGAAGTACGGGTCTAGTGGCCGGTGCCGCCCCGCGACCCGTACCCGGGCATGATCCACAAGACGTGCGCGGATTCCTCCCTATGGCCGCCACGGACAAGGACACGCGGGGACCACTCCCGAACGGAGCATGCAGGACCCCGCCTCCCGGGCCTAGCCTGCGGACAAAGACACAAGTGCGTCCGAAAACACCCCCCAGGAGCCCCCTATGACCGCTGTTCCGCAGGAGCGCCGCATCGTCACCGCGATCCCCGGCCCCAAGTCGCAGGAGCTGCAGGCCCGCCGTCTGTCGACGGTGGCCGGCGGCGTGGGCTCCGTGCTCCCCGTCTTCACGGCCCGCGCGGGCGGCGGCATCATCGAGGACGTCGACGGCAACCGCATGATCGACTTCGGCTCCGGCATCGCCGTGACCTCGGTCGGCGCCTCCGCCGAGGCCGTCGTGCGCCGCGCCGCCGCGCAGCTCGCCGACTTCACCCACACCTGTTTCATGGTGACCCCCTACGAGGGCTACGTGGAGGTCTGCGAGGCCCTCGCCGAGCTCACCCCGGGTGACCACGCGAAGAAGTCGGCGCTGTTCAACTCCGGCGCCGAGGCCGTCGAGAACGCCGTCAAGATCGCCCGTTCGTACACCAAGCGCCAGGCCGTCGTCGTCTTCGACCACGGCTACCACGGCCGTACGAACCTCACGATGGCCCTGACCTCGAAGAACATGCCGTACAAGCAGGGCTTCGGCCCGTTCGCCCCCGAGGTCTACCGCGTCCCGGTCGCCTACGGCTACCGCTGGCCCACCGGCGCCGAGAACTGCGGCCCCGAGGCCGCCGCCCAGGCGATCGACAACATCGTCAAGCAGATCGGCGCCGAGAACGTCGCCGCGATCATCATCGAGCCGGTCCTCGGCGAGGGCGGCTTCATCGAGCCGGCCAAGGGCTTCCTCCCGGCGATCGTGAAGTTCGCCAACGACAACGGCATCGTCTTCGTCGCGGACGAGATCCAGTCCGGCTTCTGCCGCACCGGCCAGTGGTTCGCGTGCGAGGACGAGGGCATCGTCCCCGACCTCATCACGACCGCCAAGGGCATCGCGGGCGGCCTGCCGCTCGCCGCCGTGACCGGCCGCGCCGAGATGATGGACTCCGTGCACGGCGGCGGCCTGGGCGGCACCTACGGCGGCAACCCGGTGGCCTGCGCCGGTGCGCTCGGCTCCATCGAGACCATGAAGGAGCTCGACCTCAACGCCGCGGCGAAGAAGATCGAGTCGATCATGAAGGCCCGCCTGACGGCCATCCAGGAGAAGTACGACATCGTCGGCGACATCCGCGGCCGCGGCGCCATGATCGCGATCGAGCTCGTCAAGGACCCCGCGTCCAAGACCCCGAACCCGGAGGCGGCCGGCGCGCTCGCCAAGGCCTGCCACGCCGAGGGCGTGCTCGTCCTCACCTGCGGCACCTACGGCAACGTGCTCCGCTTCCTGCCGCCGCTGGTCATCGGCGAGGACCTGCTGAACGAGGGCCTGGACGTCATCGAGGCCGCTTTCGCGACCCTCTGACCGACCGCCTGGCCGACCGTCTGGTCGCCCCCTGGTCGAACGTCTGACAGAGGCGGTAGAACGCGGGGACGCGATCCTCGATCACCGCGCGATCACTACCGCGGGTAACGGTCGGGCGCTGTGAAGAAGGTGTGGGGGGCCGATGGCGGGAGCGTTTTCCCGCTGTCGGTCCCCCTTCCGCTGCCGTACGGTTTCTGCAGATGAGTGAGACACCCCGCTTCCGGGAAACCGGAGGCGACACCAGTACCGGGCTTCCCCAGCGCCGCACTGGGCATGCGTTCGCGCACACTCCTCACCGATCGGACGGCCGCACGCCCCAAACCCCCCGGGGCGCCCGGCATCCCGATCCGGGCGGCCGCCCCGGAACCACCCCCCCTGTTCCGGGGCGGCCGGCCACTCTCCTCTCGGCGAGCTCCGCCGTCTCCGCGCTCTGCGTCGTACTCTTCGCCCTGACCACCTGGCAGGTCCTCGTGTCCGGGCCCCTGCTGGTCCCGGACGCCGCCCTCAGCCGCTTGCTCGTGCGCACGGTCCCCGACGCGGTCACCCAGCGCCTCTCCGATCTCGGCAACGTCCCGGTCGCGGTCCCCGTCCTGCTCCTCGCGGCCCTCTACGCCGCCCGGCGCGGCAACCGGCGGGGCGCGGCGGCCGCCGCCCTGGCCATGGCCCTGGTGCCGGCCCTGATCGTGCCGCTGAAGGAGTGGACCGGCCGTCCGGGCCCCCTGGAGCCCTGGGCCTCCGGCTACTACCCCTCGGGCCACACGGCCACCGCGTACGTGGCGTACGCGGGCGCGGCCCTGCTCGTGCGCCCGTACACCCGGGGCCGCTGGCCCCTGTTCCTCGCGGCCGCCCTCACCGCCCTGACGGCGACGGGACTGATCCTGCGCGGCTACCACTGGCCCCTGGACGTCCTGGCCAGCCTCCTGATGTGCACGCCGCTGCTGCTCGGGGTGCGCGCCGTCATGCGCCGCCGTCCCCGGCGGTCCGCACCAGGGCGATGAGCCCCATCAGGACGGCGGCCAGCGTGGCGACGTCTCGGGGCGCCCAGCCCTGCTGGAGTGCGAGGACGAGGATCGCCGTGACGGCGTAGGGCCAGGAGCGGTGCTTGTTGCCCTGCGGGCCGGGTGTGGTCACTGCGGGTCTCCTCGGGTCGGTCCGGCTGAGAGCACCCACGATCGGGCGGCCCCGCGGTTGTCCGCTGCGGAGCTGCGGCAACACCCCAGCTCGCAGGCCGGAATCGGGGACAAGTGGCGGCCGAGGAGCCGGCCGAGGCCCCGCGCGACGCATCCGGCGAGGACCTCGGGCTGCCCCCGCTCGACCAGATCGAGGCCGTGCTGCGGGCCTCCCGCGCACAGCCGGAGGAACAGGACGAGGAACTCGACGACCTGCGCGGACGCATGGGCGACGAGTCGGACGGGGGCTCCCCGCCGCAGCCGCCGATTGTTCGGAGCTCCGTACCGGACAACGAAACCGCTGATCGGTGGGGAGTTGTCCGGCCGGATCCGGTGGACATCACGGAGAAGCCGGAGGTCGGCTTCAGCGACATGGGCCCGTTCCTCTGGGCACTGCCCGGACCGGACCAGCCCTGGGCGACGCTTTCGGACGTGTCGATGCTGTGCAACGCACTCGTGGAGTCGGGGGCGGACATCTCCTTGGTCGTGGGGCACGACTTCGGCAGGGCGTTGTGCGTCCAGCGCGAAACCCTGCGTGTCGTGGCCGTGCCGCTGGACACGGGGGGTCCCGGGACCCGGTTCGTCGACGCGGGGCTGCCGCAGTTCGCCCACTGCCTCGCGCTGCTCGGCCGGATGTGGCCACTGCGCCACGGACTCACCCCGCGTCAGGCGGGCCGCTGGACCGAGGAGTTCCAGGCGGAGCTGGTGCTCCTGGACCCCCCGGCGCCGGCCTCTCCCGAGAACTGGTGGGCCCTGCTGCTGGAGCAGATGTGGGACGGGCTGCTGTGAAGGCGGGGCCGGGGCGGCGCCCCGGCCCCGCCTTGTCCGAACTGCCGGTCAGCCGGTCAGCCGGTCAGCCCGTCAGCCGGTCAGCCGGTCAGCCGCCGAAGTAGGCGTCGAAGTTCTTCGAGAACTCCCAGCTGCCGAAGCGGTCCCAGTTGATCGACCAGGTCATCAGGCCGCGCAGGGCGGGCCAGGTGCCGTGGGTCTGGTACGAACCGCAGTTCGTCTTCTTCGTCAGGCAGTCCAGTGCCTTGTTGACCTCCGCCGGGGAGGTGTGGCCGTTGCCCGCGTTGGTCGTGGCCGGCAGGCCGATGGCGACCTGGTCCGCGCGCAGCGGCGGGAAGACGCGGGCGGTGTTGCCCGCCACGGGGAAGCCCGTGAGCAGCATGTCCGTCATGGCGATGTGGAAGTCGGCTCCGCCCATGGAGTGGTACTGGTTGTCGAGGCCCATGATCGAGCCGGAGTTGTAGTCCTGGACGTGCAACAGGGTGAGGTCGTCGCGCAGGCCGTGGATGACCGGGAGGTAGGCGCCGGCGCGCGGGTCCTGGCCGCCCCAGGGGCCGGATCCGTAGTACTGGTAGCCGAGCTGGACGAAGAAGGTCTCGGGGGCCATGGTCAGGACGAAGTCCGGGCCGTACCTGGCCTTCAGGGTCTTCACCGCGGAGATCAGGTTGACGATCACCGGGGTGGTGGGGGCGCGGAAGTCGGTGTCGCCCGTGGCCAGGGAGAGGGAGTGGCCCTCGAAGTCGATGTCGAGGCCGTTGAGCCCGTACTCGTCGATGATCTTGCTGACGGAGGAGACGAAGGTGTCGCGGGCCGCCGTGGTGCCCAGCTGGACCTGGCCGTTCTGGCCGCCGATGGAGATCAGGACCTTCTTGCCCGCGGCCTGCTTGGCCTTGATGGCCGCCTTGAAGTCGGCGGCCGATTCGACGTTCGGGCATGCGCTGACCGGGCAGAGCTGGAAGCGGATGTCGCCCGAGGTCACCGAGGTGGGCTCGCCGAAGGCCAGGTTGATGACGTCCCACGAGGCGGGTACGTCGGCCATCCGGACGTAGCCGGAGCCGTTGGCGAAGCTGGCGTGCAGGTAGCCGACCAGGGCGTGCGCGGGCAGGCCGGGGTTGCCCGGGTTGCCGCCGCCGTTCGGCGTGGTCACCGGGACGGCCGCGCTCTTCGGGGATTCGCCGGCCGCGTTCACGGCGCTGACCTGGAAGGAGTACGTCGTGGAGGCGGTGAGGCCGGTGACCGTCGCCGACGTGCCGCCGACGGTGGTCGGGTTGGCGCCGTCCCGGTAGACCCTGTACGAGGTGGCCCCGGTCGCGGCCGCCCAGGAGAGGCCGACCGTGGTGGAGGAGGAGGCGGACGCGGTGAGCCCGGCGGGGGCGGCCGGGATCTGGGGGCCGGGTCCGGAGCCGCCCGGGTCCGGGCCGACGAGGGTCACGTCGTCGGTGAACTGCGGCGGCTGGCCGTACCAGCCCTGCGTGTAGACGGTCACCGAGGTGGTGTTCGCGCCGGTACGGAAGCTCGTGCTCAGCTGCTTCCAGGCGCCGGGGCTCTGGGTCCAGGTCTGCGGGTCCGTGGTCCCGGTGCCGGTCGCGCCGAGGTAGACGTACGCGCCCTGCACCCACGCGCTCAGCGTGTACGCGGAGTCGGGCTTGACGGTGACGGTCTGGGAGCAGCGGGCGTTGTCCTGCCCGGCCGGGGTGCCCTTGAGGGCGGAAGCGCCGCCGTGCACGGGCGTGCTGACGGCGGCTCCGCTGCCGGCCGAGCAGCTCCAGCCGTCGAGGCCGGCTTCGAAGCCGCCGTTGCGGATGAGGTCGGCGTCGGCCGCGGCGGCCGGCTGACCGGCGGCGAGGAGGCCGGCCGCCGCGAGGGCGGCGGCGGTAAGGAGGGACAGCGCGGAGCGCATGACGGTGGGTCTGGCGGGGCGGGTGGGGCCGGCAGGACGGGTGGGGCGCACAACTGCCTCCGGTGCATGGGGGGATGGAGCCGGGCCGCGCGCGGGCGAGCCGTGGGGGAAGGCGCAGCGGCGCCCAAGATGGTCCAGACCAATGTTCTTGTCAAGACTTCCCGCCCGTCCGCCCCACGACGCGCGCCGCCGCCTCGTGCATCGCGAGCTCCAGCACCGCCGGATCGTTGAGCGTGCCCCGCCCGTCCGGGACGACGAGCCAGCGGACCCCGCCCGTGGCCCGGCCGGGGTACGGAACCACGATCCAGGTCCCGTCACCGGCTCCCCGTACGCCCGTCCCGATCCAGCGCGACGCCGTGCCCGGGGGCACGAAGAAGCCCAGCCTGGAGTCGCCGAAATCGGCGAGCACCGGGCCGGGCCGGGCGGGCAGCGTGTCCAGCACTTCGAGGGTGGTGCGTCCCAGCTCCCCCGGCAGGATCAGCACGTCCCACCGGCGGCCGGCGGGCAGCAGGGCGACCCCGAGGGGGTTGCGCTCCCACTCCCACCGGCAGGCGTCCGGATCGGGAGCCACCGAAACCAGCCAGTCCACCGCCGTCTTGTCACCCGGGATCGTCATCGCCCGGCCTCCGCTCTCTGTGGGTGAGGTGAAGCGTTCTCACAGGAGAGAGCGGGGCCGGGCGCAGGTATGACGCGGGTTTCGTTACCGCGTGGTAGTGAAGCAGGTCACACAGCCCCGGGCGATGTGCGCCCGGGGCGTGCGGAGGTCGCTTACCCGATCAGCGCACCAGTGCACAGGTGCACAGGTGCGCCGGTGCACCGACGGCCGCGCGGCCTCAGCTGTCGAAGCCGAGACCGAAGCGGTCCAGCGTCTTCAGCCACAGGTTGCGGTGTCCGCCCATCCGGTCCGCCCGGGCCAGCGACCACTTCGTCATCGTGATGCCGGTCCAGGCCAGGGGCTCCGGCGGGAAGGGCATCGGCTTGGAGCGGACCATCTCCAGCTCGGTGCGCTCGGTCTTCTCCCCCGACAGGAGGTCCAGCATCACGTCGGCGCCGAAGCGGGTGGCTCCGACGCCCAGTCCGGTGTAACCGGCCGCGTAGGCCACCTTGCCCGCGTGCGCGGTACCGAAGAACGCGGAGAAGCGCGAGCAGGTGTCGATCGCCCCGCCCCAGGCGTGGCTGAATTTCACCCCTTCCAACTGCGGGAAGCAGGTGAAGAAGTGCTCGGCGAGCTTGAGGTAGGTCTCGGGCCGGTGGTCGTGCTCGGCGTCGAGCTTGCCGCCGTACGGGTAGATCGCGTCGTAGCCGCCCCACAGGATCCGCCGGTCGGGGGTGATCCGGAAGTAGTGGAACTGGTTGGCGCTGTCGCCGAGGCCCTGCCGGTTCTTCCATCCGATCGAGGCGAGCTGCTCCTCGGTCAGCTGCTCCGTCATGAGCGCGTAGTCGTAGACCGGGACCGTCAGCGGGCGCACCCGCTTGACCAGCGACGGGAAGATGTTGGTGCCCAGCGCCACCCGGCGGGCGAAGACCCGCCCGTACGGGGTGCGCACGGCCATCCCCTCCCCCGAGCCGGCCAGGTCGAGCCCGCGCGTGTTCTCGTAGATCCGCACGCCCAGCTCCAGGCAGGCCCGCTTCAGGCCCCAGGCGAGCTTCGCCGGGTTGAGCATGGCGACGCCGTCGCGGTCCCAGATCCCGCCGAGGAAGGTCGGGGAGTCGACCTCGGCCCGTACGGCGTCCGCGTCCAGCCATTCGGCGCGGCCGGCGAGACCGAGCCGCTCGGCCTCCGCGTGGAACGCGCGGAGCTCCGCGACCTGGTGCGGCTCGGTGGCCACGTCGATCTCTCCGCTGCGCTCGAAGTCGCAGTCGATGCCGTAGCGGGCGACGGCCTCCTCGATGGCGTCGAGGTTGCGGGCGCCGAGGTCCTCCAGCGTGGCGAGCTCGTCGGGCCAGCGGGCCATTCCGTTCGCCAGGCCGTGGGTGAGGGAGGCCGCGCAGAAGCCGCCGTTGCGGCCCGAGGCGGCCCAGCCCGCCTCGTGGCCCTCGATGAGCACGACGTCCCGGGCCGGGTCGCGCTCCTTGGCGATCAGCGCGGTCCACAGGCCGCTGTAACCGCCGCCGATGACGAGCAGGTCGCAGTGCTCGTCCCCGGTGAGGGCGGGCTCGGCGGCGGGCTTGCCGGGGTCGTCCAGCCAGTACGAGACCGGCTTCGCTTCGGAAAGGGATCGTGCAGCGGTGCGCATGGCGTCTGGGGCCATGTCTTCCAACTCCCTACAGGTGTTACTTGGGCTGTGCTTTCTTGCGGCGGTTGGCGACCATCTGGCCGCCCAGCACCACCAGGACCGCGATGACGAACATCGCCGTGCCGATGACGTTGATCTGTACAGGCGTACCGCGCTGGGCCGATCCCCACACGAACATGGGGAAGGTGACGGTGTTGCCCGAGTTGAAGTTGGTGATGATGAAGTCGTCGAAGGAGAGCGCGAAGGAGAGCAGCGCGCCCGCCGCGATGCCGGGCGCCGCGATCGGCAGGGTGACGCGCAGGAAGGTCTGCACGGGTCCGGCGTAGAGATCGCGGGCCGCTTCCTCCAGGCGGGGGTCCATGGAGAGCACCCGGGCCTTGACGGCGGCGACGACGAAGCTGAGGCAGAACATGACGTGGGCGATCAGGATCGTCCAGAAGCCGAGCTGGATGCCCATGTTGAGGAAGAGGGCCAGCAGGGACGCCGCCATCACGATCTCGGGCATGGCCATCGGCAGGAAGATCAGCGAGTTGACCGCGCCGCGCCCCCGGAACCGGTAGCGGACCATCGCGAAGGCGATCGCCGTGCCCAGCACGGTCGCGCCGATGGTGGCCCACAGGGCGATCTGCAGCGAGAGGGACAGGGACCCGCACATGTCGGCGACCCCGCAGGGGTCCTTCCACGCGTCGAGGGAGAACTCCTGCCAGGCGTAGTTGAAGCGCCCGGTGGGGTTGTTGAAGGAGAAGACCGTGACGACGACGTTCGGCAGGATCAGGTACGCGAGCGTGCCGAGCCCCGCGATCACGATGAGATTGCGGCGCAGCCAGGTGGTGGCGCTCTTCATCAGACCAGGTCCTCCGTCCCCGCTCGGCGGATGTAGATGGTGACCATGACCAGCACGATGGCCATGAGGATGAAGGACAGCGCGGCCGCCGTCGGATAGTCGAGGATGCGCAGGTACTGCGACTGGATGACGTTTCCGATCATGCGGGTGTCCGTGGAGCCGAGCAGTTCGGCGTTGACGTAGTCGCCGCTCGCCGGGATGAAGGTGAGCAGGGTCCCGGAGACCACGCCCGGCATGGACAGCGGGAAGGTCACCTTGCGGAAGACCGTGGCGGGACGGGCGTACAGGTCCCCTGCCGCCTCGTGGAGGCGGGTGTCGATGCGCTCCAGCGAGGTGTAGAGCGGAAGGATCATGAAGGGGAGGAAGTTGTACGTCAGACCGCAGACGACCGCGAGCGGCGTGGCGAGGACGCGGTCGCCCTCGGTCATGCCGAGCCAGCTGGTGACGTCCAGGAAGCCGACCGTGTTGAGGACGCCGACCACCGGGCCGCCGTCGGCCAGGATCGTCTTCCAGGCCAGGGTGCGGATCAGGAAGCTGGTGAAGAACGGGGCGATGACCAGCACCAGGAGCAGGCCCCGCCAGCGGCCCGCCTTGAAGGCGATCAGGTAGGCCAGCGGGTATCCCAGCAGCAGGCACAGCGCGGTCGCGGTGCCGGCGTAGAGCAGGGAGCGCAGGAACTGCGGGTAGTACTCGGTGAAGGCGTCCCAGTAGGTCTGGAAGTGCCAGGTGACCTTGAAGCCCTCTTCGAGGGAGCCGGTCTGCACCGAGGTCGAGGCCTGGTAGATCATCGGCAGCACGAAGAAGACGAGCAGCCACAGGATGCCCGGGAGCAGCAGCCAGTACGGGACCAGGCGCTTCTTCAGGGACGGCTTGTGCACCGGTGGCTCGGCGGAGACGGCGACCTCGGGGAGGGTCGCGGGGGCCGTCACGCTCCCTCCCCGACCGTCTCGATGCCCGCGTCGCCCATCGTCCCTGCAAGCATGGACTGGGCCGCGTCGAGCCCGAAGGTGTGGTCCGGGTTCCAGTGCAGTATCACGTCGGCGCCGGGGACGAGGCGGGCGTCGCGCTCGATGTTCTGCACGTACACCTCCAGCTCCGGGCAGACCGGGCTGTCGATGACGAACTGGGTGGAGACCCCGATGAACGAGGAGGCCGCGATCTTGCCGGCGACCTTGTTGCGGCCCGCCTCGATGGTGTTCTCGACGTCCGCGTGGACCAGGGAGATCTTCTCCGGGCGCACCCCGACCAGCAGCTTGCCGCCGGCGCGGGGAGTGGTCGAACATCGCGCCGCCGGGACGCGCAGCTTCGTACCGGCCGAGGAGACCACGACGTCGGACGCGCCGGCTTCCAGGACCTCGGCCTCGATGAGGTTGGAGGTGCCGAGGAAGTTCGCCACGAAGGTCGTCTTGGGGTTCTCGTAGAGCTCGGCGGGGGCGCCGAGCTGCTCGACGCGGCCGCCGTTCATCACGGCGACCGTGTCGGCCATGGTCATGGCCTCCTCCTGGTCGTGCGTGACGTGCACGAAGGTGATGCCGACCTCGGTCTGGATGCGCTTGAGCTCCAGCTGCATCTGGCGGCGCAGCTTGAGGTCGAGGGCGCCGAGCGGCTCGTCGAGGAGCAGCACCTGCGGATGGTTGATGAGCGCGCGGGCCACCGCGACGCGCTGCTGCTGGCCACCGGAGAGCTGGTGCGGCTTGCGCTGGGCGAACTGGCCGAGCTGGACCAGCTCCAGCATGTCATCGACCTGCTTCTTGACCGACTTGATGCCGCGGCGGCGCAGCCCGAAGGCGATGTTCTCCGAGACGTCGAGGTGCGGGAAGAGGGCGTAGCTCTGGAAGACGGTGTTGACCGGGCGCTTGTACGGCGGCAGGTGCGTGACCTCGCGGTCGCCGAGGCTGACGGTGCCGGTGGAGGGCTCCTCCAGGCCGGCGATCATGCGCAGGGTGGTGGTCTTCCCGCAGCCCGAGGCGCCGAGCAGGGCGAAGAACGATCCCTGGGGAATGGTGAGATCCAGCGGCTGCACGGCGGTGAAGGATCCGTAGTGCTTGCTGATCCCGGCGAGGCGGACGTCGCCGCCTTCGGTCTTGTCAGTCATGGGCCTGGGCCTTCGGTGGTGTGTCGTGGAAGGGGCAGGTGCCGGTACGGGGGTCCGGTTCCGGCGCAGTCGGTGGGACGCGGCGGGACCCGTCAGGCTCCGATGAGCTTGGCGAACTTCTCCTCGTACGCCGTCTCTTCCTCACCGGTGAGGGAGCGGAAGGCGTGCGACTTGGCGGCCATCGCCTTGTCGGGAACGATCAGGACGTTGTCCGCGAGCTCCGGGTCGATCTTGGCCAGCTCGTCCTTGACCCCCTCGACGGGGCAGACGTAGCTGATGTAGGCGGCCAGCTGGGCGGCCACCGCGGGCTCGTAGTAGTAGTCGATGAGCCGCTCCGCGTTGGCCTTGTGCCGGGCTTTCACGGGGACCAGCAGGTTGTCGCTGGAGGTGATGTAGCCGGGCGCCGGGATCGCGTACTGGATGTCCGGGTTGCCGGCCTGCAGCTGGATGACGTCGCCGGCCCAGGCCAGGCAGGCTGCGAGGTCGCCCTTGTCGAGGTCCGCCGTGTAGTCGTTGCCCGTGAAGCGGCGGATCTGCTTCTTGTCCACGCCCTTCTGGAGCCGGCCGATCGCCGCGTCGTAGTCGGCGTCGGTGAAGTTCGCCGGGTCCTTGCCCTGGTCGAGCAGGGTCATGCCGACGCTGTCGCGCATCTCGGTGAGGAAGCCGACGCGGCCCTTGAGGGAGGGGTCGTCGAGCATCTGCGTGACGGAGTCGACCTTCTTCCCGCCGGTCGCCTTGGTGTTGTAGGCGATCACCGTGTTGATGCCGGTCCAGGGGTAGCTGTACGCGCGGCCCGGGTCCCAGTCGGGGCTGCGGAACTGCGGGATCAGGTTGGCGTACGCGTGCGGCAGGTGCGAGGGGTCCAGCTTCTGGGCCCAGCCGAGGCGGATGATGCGCGAGGCCAGCCAGTCGGTGACCACGATCAGGTCGCGGCCGGTGTCCTGGCCGGCCGCGAGCTGGGGCTTGATCTTGCCGAAGAACTCGACGTTGTCGTTGATGTCCTCGGTGTACTTGACCTTGATCCCGGTCCGCTTGGTGAACTCCTCCAGCGTGGGACGGGACTTCTCGTCCTCGCTGGTGTCCATGTACTCGGTCCAGTTGGAGAAGTTGATCTCCTTCTCCTGCTCCGAGTGATCGTCGGAGGCCGCGGCGTTGCCCTCCGCTCGCTTGGCCGGCGGGATGCCGCACCCGGCCAGCGCGGACAGGCCGCCGAGGGTGAGCGCTCCGACTCCGGAGGCGCGCAGCACGGAGCGGCGGGTGAGGGCGCCGCGCCCGGTGGTGAGGCTGCGCCGCATGGCGGCGAATTGCGCCGCCGAGAGGCGGTCGGGCTCGAACTGCTCCATGGGAGGTGCCCTTTCGGGATGGGTGCGAACCGCTGGTCGGGCGGCCCTACGTGGTTATCGGTCCCCGAAGATCGTGCGGTGCCAGTCCTTCGCGGCAACCGCGGTGTTGTCGTACATCACGTGCTTGACCTGCGTGTACTCCTCGAAGGAGTAGCTGCTCATGTCCTTTCCGAAGCCGCTGGCCTTGTAGCCGCCGTGGGGCATCTCGCTGATGATCGGGATGTGGTCGTTGACCCAGACGCAGCCCGCCTGGATCTCCCGGGTCGCACGGTTCGCCCGGTACACATCACGGCTCCAGGCGGAGGCCGCGAGACCGTACGGGGTGTCGTTGGCCAGCGCGATGCCCTCGTCGTCGGTGTCGAAGGGCAGGACCACGAGGACCGGCCCGAAGATCTCGGACTGGACGACCTCGCTGTCCTGGGCGGCGCCGGAGATGAGGGTGGGCCGGTAGTACGCGCCGTCCGCGAGCTCTCCGCCGGGGATCTCACCGCCGGTGACGACCGTGGCGTACGCGCGGGCGCGCTCGACGAACCCCGCGACCCGGTCGCGGTGCACGTGCGAGACCAGCGGGCCCAGGTCGGTCGAGGGGTCGAAGGGGTCCCCGACGCGGACGGTCTCCATCAGCTCGGCGACCCGGGCGACGAAGGCGTCGTGGAGGGGGCGCTGGACGTATGCACGGGTGGCGGCCGTGCAGTCCTGGCCGGTGTTGATCAGGGAGGCCGCGACGGCGCCGTTGGCGGCCGCCTCCAGATCGGCGTCGTCGAAGACGAGGAACGGAGCCTTGCCGCCGAGCTCGAGGTGGAGCCGCTTGACGGTGGCGGTGGCGATCTCGGCGACCCGCTTGCCGATGGCCGTGGACCCCGTGAAGGAGGTCATGACCACGTCCGGGTGGCCGACCAGGTGCTCGCCCGCGTCCCGGCCGGCGCCGGTGACGATGTTGACCACGCCGTCGGGCAGGCCCGCCTCCTTGGCCGCCTGGGCGAACATCAGGGAGGTCAGCGGGGTGAGCTCGGCGGGCTTGAGGACGATGGTGTTGCCCGCGGCGATCGCCGGGAGGATCTTCCAGGCGGCCATCTGCAGCGGATAGTTCCACGGCGCGATGGAGCCCACGACCCCGATCGCCTCGCGGCGTACGTACGAGGTGTGGTCCCCGGAGTACTCGCCCGCGGCCTGCCCCTGGAGGTGGCGCGCGGCGCCCGCGAAGAACGCGGTGTTGTCGATGGTTCCCGGGACGTCGAACTCCGTCGACAGCTTGACCGGCTTGCCGCACTGCAGGGACTCCGCGTACGCGAACTCCTCCGCCCGCTCGGCCAGCACCCCGGCCAGCCGGTGCAGCGCGTCGGAGCGCTCCCCGGGGGTGGCTCCCGACCAGCCGGGGAAGGCCCGCTTGGCGGCGGCGACGGCGGCGTCCACGTCGGCGGTGGAGGCCAGCTCGTAGGTGAGCACCTCCTCGCCGGTGGCGGGGTCGACCACGGTGTGTGACCGGCCCGAGGTGCCGGGCCGCAGCTGCCCGTCGATGTACTGCGCGCCTGCGGCGAATCGGTCCTTGACCTGGACCTTGACCTGGAAGCGGTTGCCCATCACGCTCTCACGCTCTCCGTAGCTACAGTTCGAGCTACAGCTCGAATTGAGTGCCGATCCTGGCAGAGGTACACCCCTCGGCCAAGTGATTCCGTTGTTGCCTTTTGATTACGCGACGGAATCGGTCGACCATGTGTCGAGGCGCGCCCAAAAACCCGTACGAAGTGTCCGGTGCTCCTGCGAGACTCGCGTGCATGGAGAAGATCGAGGAACTGATCGGGCAGGTCAGCCGGGGTGAGCGGCTGAAGTTCCTGCCGTTCTGGGGACACCGTCCACGGCCCGACGGGACGCTCGGGCCGAGCTGCCTCAGTCAGTGGTGGCCGTCCGAGTTCACCGTGGGTGACGTGCGGTACGCCACCGCCGAGCACTGGATGATGGCCGGAAAGGCTCGCCTGTTCGAGGACGCGGAGGCGGAGCGCGCGGCCCTGGAGGCGAGGACTCCGGCCGAGGCGAAGAAGGCCGGGCGGCTGGTGCGCGGCTTCGACGACGTGGTGTGGGAGCGGGAGCGGTTCGCGCTGGTGGTGGAAGGCAGCGTGCACAAGTTCGGCTCCGATCCGGCGCTGACCGCGTACCTGCTCTCGACCGGGAACCGCGTCCTGGTGGAGGCCAGCCCCATGGACCGGATCTGGGGCGTGGGCCTGGCCGCTGACGACGAGCGCGCGCTGGACCCGGCACGGTGGCGCGGCCTGAACCTGCTCGGCTTCGCGCTCATGGAGGCGCGCGAGCAGCTGCGGACCGGGCTGCGGGAGGGTTCACGGGAGGGGCTCTAATCGCTCGCGGCCGCCGCGGGTGTGCTCCGCTCCAAGGCGGCGCCCCCCGCGCCCACGTCCCCGGTCCGCTCCACCGGCCGCCGCGCCGCCAACGCGCACGGCAGTGCCGGCTTCGTCCGTGATCCGCGCTCCTGGCAGCCCACCGGCACGCGCCCTCGCTGCGCTGGGCGTACCCGCTGGAGCGGGCGCTGGGCCACTCCCTGGCCCGCGTACCGGCGCACCTTCGGCGGACTCACCGACGCGGCCTTCCGCATGGTGTCCCTGATCGAGGACGGCCGGGGCGCCAGGTGGCCCGGGGAGACCGGGCAGGGGCGGCCGGACACGGGTGCCTGACGGCATGGCGCAGGGCCGGGCGGGGACGCGTACCGTCCCTGCCCGGCCCTGCGCCGTGGCCGCCGGGCGCGGCTCAACCCCGGTGGAGGACCTGGGTGTTCTCGTACGGGGAGAAGTAGTCCGAGTCGGAGTCGGAACCGCTGTCCCCGTACATGACGCCGAAGACGATGAGCGCGATGAACAGGATGCTGATCACGATGCCGACCGCGCCGGTGATGATGCCGGCCAGCGCCATGCCCTCGTTGTCGGCTTCGCCGCGCTTGGCCTTGCCGCGGGCCAGCACGCCGAAGATGACGGCCGGAACGCCGAACAGGAGGCCCAAGTAGCACGTGACCACGGAGAGGATCCCGAGCACGAGCGCCGTGACCCCGAAGCCGTTGCTCTTCGGCGCGTACCCCGGGTATCCGGGATGCGCCGGATACCCGGGGTGTCCCGGCTGGCCGCCGTACGGCGGCTGCGGGGCGCCCTGGGGGGTGGGGTAGCCGCCGTACGGGGCCTGCGGCGCGCCGCCCGGCTGCGCCGGGTAGCCGTACCCGGCCGGATCCGGCTGCGCCGGATAGCCGTAGGCGGGCGTCGCCCCGGGCTGGGGCACGGGCGTCGGCTGCGGTATGCCTCCGGCGCCGGGCATCCCCGTGACGGTCTGCTGGTCGTGCACCCCCGGCGCACCCGGCCCGCCCTGCCCGCCCTGCTGTTTGCCCAGATCGACCGCGGGCTGCTCCGGCGGCGCCCAGGGGTCTCGCGACTCGGGGCTCTGATCGGTCATACGGCGCCCCCCTCTCGTACGGCCATGCTAAGCGCTCCCTCCGACAGGCCCCTTCGGCGGTGCGGATGCTGCCTACGATGAACCCCGTTCCATCCGCACCGCGCCCCTCGGAGGCACCCTCATGCCCGACCTGCACCCCTTCATCGCGGGGCTGCCCAAGGCCGAACTCCACGTCCACCACGTCGGCTCGGCCTCCCCCCGCATCGTGGCCGAACTCGCCTCCCGGCACCCCGACTCCAAGGTCCCCACGGACCCCGAGGCCATCGCCGACTACTTCACCTTCACCGACTTCGCGCACTTCATCGAGGTCTACCTCTCCGTCGTCGACCTGGTCCGCACCCCCGACGACGTGCGCACCCTCACCTTCGAGATCGCCCGCGACATGGCCCGGCAGAACATCCGGTACGCCGAACTCACCATCACCCCGTACTCCTCCACCCGCCGCGGGATCGACGAGAAGGCCTTCATGGAGGCCATCGAGGACGCCCGCAAGGCGGCCGAGACCGAGCTCGGCGTGCTCCTGCGCTGGTGCTTCGACATCCCCGGCGAGGCCGGCCTGGAGGCCGCCGCCGAGACCGCCCGACTCGCCGTCGACCTGCGCCCCGAGGGCCTGGTCTCCTTCGGCCTCGGCGGCCCGGAGGTCGGGGTGCCGCGCCCGCAGTTCAAGCCGTACTTCGACGCCGCCCGCGCCGCCGGACTGCACAGCGTGCCGCACGCCGGCGAGACCACCGGCCCCGAGACCATCTGGGACGCGATCCGCGAGCTGGGCGCCGAGCGCATCGGCCACGGCACCAGCGCCACCCGGGACCCGGAGCTGCTCGCCCACCTCGCCGAGCACCGCATCGCGCTGGAGGTCTGCCCCACCTCCAACATCGCCACCCGCGCCGTCGCCACGCTGGACGAGCACCCCGTCAAGGAGATGGTGGCGGCCGGCGTGCTCGTCACCATCAACAGCGACGACCCGCCGATGTTCGGCTCCGACCTCAACAACGAGTACGCGGTGGCCGCCCGCCTGCTGGACCTGGACGAGCGCGGCCTCGCCCAGCTCGCGAAGAACGCCGTCGAGGCCTCCTTCCTGGACCCGGCCGGCAAGGCGAAGCTCACCGCCGAGATCGACACGTACACCGCCGCCTGGCTGGCTTCCTGACGGCCCAGCAGAATGGGCGCATGCGCACCCTGACTGCCGTAGGCCACCGCGGGGACCCCTACCGCGTCCGCGAGAACACCCTGCCCTCCATCCGGTCCGCCTTCGACCGGGGGGCGGACGCGGTGGAGATCGATGTGCGGATGACCCGCGACGGAGTGCCCGTACTTCTCCACGACGAGGACCTCCGGCGGCTGTGGGGCCATGACGTACGGCTCGACGACGTCACGGCCCCGCAGCTGAAGGAGCTGACGGGCGGCGGGATCCCGACCCTGCGCGACGCCCTGATGGCCGCCGGGGCGGGCCGGGTCATGGTCGACCTGCCGGGTGCGACGGCCCGGACCGTACGGACCGTCGTCGGCCAGGTCCGCGAATGCGGGGCCCGCGACCGTACGTACTACTGCGCGGGTCCGGCCACCATGCTGGCGGTGCGCGCCGCCGATCCGGGCGCCGAGATCGCGCTGACCTGGACCACGCTGGCTCCCCCGCGCCGGGTGCTGATCGACGCGGTGGCCCCGAGCTGGCTCAACTACCGCTTCGGGCTGGTCGGCCCGGAGCTGGTGGACGCCCTGCACCGGGACGGCCTGCTGGTGTCGGCCTGGACCCCGGACACCAAGCGAGCGATGCGCGCACTGGCCAGGGCCGGAGTCGACTCGATCACGACGAACCGGGTGGACGTACTGGGAGCCGTACGGGCCGAGCTCGGCCGGTGATACCGGCCTGGGGGAGCCGGCGGCGCGGATCCGCGGCGCCGGTCCGCGCCGGCAGGACCTGGGGCTGACGCGGCTGGTGCACCTGGCCGGCCCCGGCGCCGCCCGCGGACTGGATCTCGTACGCCGTGACCACGCTCGGCGTGCTGCCTGGGCAGCGGCACACCCGGCGGGCCCGGGCCCGTCCGGCACCGGCTTCGAACTGCGGGTCGCGCTTGTCACGTCGGGCGCGGAGGTGGGGAAGTGACGATCCGTGTGGTGGTGGCCGACGACCAGCGACTGGTGCGCAGCGGGGAACTCCTCGGACCGGCGGGCGGCGGGCGGCGGGCGACATCATGGCCGCCTTCGCCGAGTAGCGCGGACTCGGCCGCGGACTCAGCCCCGGGCCCCGGCCAGGTCCGCGGCCGGGTCCGGGGCCGGGTCCCGGCCGGGGTCCGCCGGCATGGCCTCCAGCCGCTTGATCATGCGCCGCAGGATCAGCAGCGGGATCACTCCGAAGACGCCGAACGAGATGTCGATCAGCGACCACCAGACCGGGATCCCCCGGATGGGCCCGCAGATCAGGGCCAGCGGAACGATGCCGGCGCAGGCGATCATGCCGGCCTCGACGATCCAGATGTTCCGGACGGGATCGCGGTGGACCCCGTAGAAGAAGACCGCGATCACCAGGTGGGCGAAGGCGAGCCAGTCCGTGCCGTAGAGGAGGAAGGGGTATTCGGAGTCCGCCCGTTCCAGCCCGTCTCCGACGCGTCGCAACCACGCGTTGTCCACCAGGGCGTTGGCCCATTGGAGCTCGCTCACCAGGGGGAAGGCGGTGAGTCCGCTCAGTACAAGGCAGACGAGGAACAGGGCAAGCCAGGCACGGATCCGCCGCAGAAGGGCGCTTCTCTCGCTCATGGAAGTCAGCCTACGCAGCTTTCTGAACATGTTCAGCAAAATTCCTGAACATGTTCAGTTCCGCTGCGGGATCGTGACCGGTCCCCACCCCTCACAGACCGACGAGGCCGTCAGAGACCGACGATGCCGTTCCAGCGCTTGGCGAAGGACGAGCGCTCGGCGGAGGAGATGTCGCGGGCCACGACGAGCCGCTTGCGCATGTCCTCGTCGGGGAAGATCAGCGGGTTCTCGGCCAGTTCGGCGGTCTCCGGGTCGTCCGAGGCGGCCAGCACCTCGCGGGCGGCGGGGACCGGGCAGACGTAGTTGACGGAGGCGGCGAGCAGCGCGGCCACCTCCGGGTCGTAGTAGAAGTCGATGAGCGCCTCGGCGTTGGCCTTGCGCGGAGCCAGGTTGGGGATGAGCAGGCTCTCCGCCCAGAGTTCGCCCCCTTCCTCGGGGACCACGAACTCGATGTCGGGGTTGTCGGCCTGGAGCTGGATCGCGTCCCCGGAGTACGCCTGGCAGGCCAGTACGTCGCCCTTGCTCAGATCGGAGGTGTAGTCGTTGCCGGTGAAGCGGCGGATGTGCTTCTTCTTCACCATGCTCTCGACCTGGTCGCACATCCGGTGGAAATCGGTTTCGGTCCACCGGGTCACGTCGGCCCCGTTGCCCTGCATCAGCAGGGAGAAGGACTCGTCGAGGCCGGAGAAGAGCGTGACCTTGCCGGCCAGGTCCGGTTGCCACAGGTCCTTGACGGACTTGATCTCCCGGCCCAGCGCCTTGCGGTTGTAGGCGATGCCGGTGATCCCCGACTGCCAGGGCACGGTGTGCAGCCGGCCCTCGTCGAAGGCGGGCGAGCGCAGTTGCGGGTCCAGGTGCTTCGACACGTTCGCCTGCGCCGAGCGGTCCATCTTCTGGGCCCACCCGAGGTGGACGAAGCGGGCGGCCATCCAGTCGCTGACCACGACCACGTCGTGACCGGTCTGCTGGTGGTTCATCA
Source organism: Streptomyces sp. NPDC099050 (assembly GCF_044759865.1). Classification (NCBI taxonomy): domain Bacteria; kingdom Bacillati; phylum Actinomycetota; class Actinomycetes; order Kitasatosporales; family Streptomycetaceae; genus Streptomyces; species Streptomyces sp. NPDC099050. The sequence goes on from NZ_JBIWAE010000007.1 coordinate 19,172, forward strand.
GCGCCGGGCTGATCTTGCCGAAGAACTCGTCGTTGTCGTTGATCTCCTCGGTGTACCGGACCTCGATGCCGGTCTTCTCCGAGAAGGCCTCCAGGGTCGGGCGCCGGCTCTCGTCCTCTTCGTCGGTGTCGATGTAGAGGGGCCAGTTGGAGAAGGAGACGCTCCGGTCGGCGACGGAGCGGTCCCGGCCCTCCCGCCGGTTCTCTGGGACGTACGCGGCCGGGACACCACAGCCGGCGAGGCCGGCCAGCAGGCCCGCGGCACCGAGGCCGCGCAGCGCCGCACGGCGGGAGAAGGCGAGTTCAGGCATGGACAAAGCCTCGGTGAACGCCGAAGGGGCGGCAATAGACATGTTGTCTACTGCCCGCCCCTTCAAGGCTGTGACCTGGCCGATGCGGCGGCCGTCAGACCGCCCGCCCGCCCGCCCGGCCTTCGATCAGCCGTCGAGCGAGGTCATGACGTGCTTGATGCGCGTGTAGTCCTCGAAGCCGTAGGCGGAGAGGTCCTTGCCGTAGCCGGACTTCTTGTATCCGCCGTGGGGCATCTCGGCGACGAGCGGGATGTGGGTGTTGATCCACACGCAGCCGAAGTCGAGGTTCTTGGACATCCGCATCGCGCGGCCGTGGTCCTTGGTCCACACCGACGAGGCGAGCGCGAACTCGACGTCGTTCGCGTACGCCAGGGCCTGGTCCTCGTTCGTGAAGGACTGGACCGTGATGACGGGGCCGAAGACCTCGTTCTGGATGATCTCGTCGTCCTGCTTGAGGCCCGAGACCACGGTCGGGGCGTAGAAGTAGCCCTTCTCGCCGACCTGGTGGCCGCCCGCCTCGACCTTGGCGTGGGCGGGGAGCCGCTCGATGAAGCCCGCGACCTGCTTCAGCTGGTTCGGGTTGTTCAGCGGACCGTAGAGCACGTCCTCGTCGTCCGGCTGACCGGTCTTGGTGTCGGCCGCGTTCTTGGCCAGCGCCGCGACGAACTCGTCGTGGATCGACTCGTGGACCAGTACGCGACAGGCCGCGGTGCAGTCCTGGCCGGCGTTGAAGAAGCCCGCGACGGCGATGTCCTCGGCCGCCTTGGCGATGTCGGCGTCCTCGAAGACCACGACGGGGGCCTTGCCGCCGAGCTCCAGGTGGACGCGCTTGACGTCCTTGGAGGCGCTCTCGGCGACCTGCATGCCCGCGCGCACCGAGCCGGTGATGGAGGCCATCGCCGGAGTGCGGTGCTCGACCATGGCCCGGCCGGTCTCGCGGTCGCCGCAGACGACGTTGAAGACGCCCTTGGGCAGGATCGAGCCGATGATCTCCGCCATCAGGATGGTGGAGGCCGGGGTGGTGTCCGAGGGCTTGAGGACCACGGTGTTGCCCGCGGCGATGGCCGGGGCGAACTTCCAGACGGCCATCATCATCGGGTAGTTCCACGGCGCGACCTGCGCGCAGACGCCGACCGGCTCACGGCGGACGATCGAGGTCATCCCCTCCATGTACTCGCCGGCCGAGCGGCCCTCCAGCAGGCGCGCGGCGCCCGCGAAGAAGCGGATCTGGTCCACCATCGGCGGCAGCTCCTCGCTGGCCGTGAGGCCGAGCGGCTTGCCGGTGTTCTCCGATTCGGTGGCGACCAGCTCGTCCGCGCGGGCCTCGAAGGCGTCCGCGATCTTCAGCAGGGCCTTCTGGCGCTCGGAGGGGGTCGCGTCGCGCCAGGCCGGGAAGGCGGCGGCGGCCGCGGCCATGGCGGCGTCGACGTCCGCCTGGCCGGAGAGGGGGGCGGTCGCGTACGCCTCGCCCGTGGCGGGGTTGACCACCTCGGTGGTCCGCCCGTCGGCGGCGTCCTTGAACTCCCCGCCGATGTAGTTGCGCAGACGACGCAGTTCGGTGGTCACTACAGCCACACTCCTGTGATCACATGTCCAATGGTTGAGACAGCTACCCAGCCTAGCCTCTCAGACGCCGTTTTCGACAGGCCCACACATCACGAACTACGGAATCAGTGAGATCTGACTCCCGAAACAACGAATTACATCGTTCTCGCCTTGCGGAACAGACGACTCCTCGTGCACAGTGAGGTCGTGGTCAGTCGAAGCGCAGATTCCAGGAACAGACAACCGTCCCCTTCGGTCGATGCTGTGTCCCTGGCGATCATCGAGCAACTGCAAGAGGACGGTCGCCGTCCTTACGCGGCGATCGGCAAGGCCGTCGGCCTGTCCGAAGCGGCGGTGCGCCAGCGGGTTCAGAAGCTGCTCGACCAGGGCGTCATGCAGATCGTCGCCGTCACCGACCCGCTCACCGTGGGGCTCCGGCGCCAGGCGATGGTCGGCATCAACGTCGAGGGAGACCTCGACCCCGTGGCCGACGCGCTGACCGCGATGGCCGAATGCGAGTACGTGGTGATGACCGCGGGCTCGTTCGACCTGATGGTGGAGATCGTCTGCGAGGACGACGACCACCTGCTGGAAACGATCAACAAGAAGATCCGTGCGCTCCCCGGCGTGCGATCAACCGAAAGCTTCGTTTACCTGAAGCTGAAGAAGCAGACCTACATGTGGGGAACGAGATAGCCCGTGAGCCAGGACCTCTCCAAGACCGCGTACGACCACCTGTGGATGCACTTCACCCGCATGTCGTCCTACGAGAACTCGCCCGTCCCCACCATCGTGCGGGGTGAGGGCACCTACATCTTCGACGACAAGGGCAAGCGCTACCTGGACGGTCTCGCCGGACTGTTCGTGGTCAACGCCGGTCACGGCCGCAAGGAGCTGGCCGAGGTCGCCTACAAGCAGGCGCAGGAACTCGCGTTCTTCCCCATCTGGTCGTACGCGCACCCCAAGGCCGTCGAGCTCGCCGAGCGCCTCGCGCACTACGCCCCGGGCGACCTGAACAAGGTCTTCTTCACCACCGGTGGCGGCGAGGCCGTCGAGACCGCCTGGAAGCTCGCCAAGCAGTACTTCAAGCTGCAGGGCAAGCACACCAAGTACAAGGTCATCTCGCGTGCGGTCGCCTATCACGGCACCCCGCAGGGCGCCCTGTCCATCACCGGCCTGCCGGCCCTCAAGGCCCCCTTCGAGCCGCTGGTCCCCGGCGCGCACAAGGTGGTCAACACCAACATCTACCGCGCCCCGATCTACGGCGACGACCCCGAGGCCTACGGCCGCTGGTGCGCCGACCAGATCGAGCAGGAGATCCTGTTCGAGGGCGCCGACACCGTCGCCGCCGTCTTCCTGGAGCCGGTGCAGAACGCCGGTGGCTGCTTCCCGCCGCCGCCCGGCTACTTCCAGCGCGTCCGCGAGATCTGTGACGAGTACGACGTCCTGCTCGTCTCCGACGAGACGATCTGCGCGTTCGGCCGCCTCGGCACGATGTTCGCCTGTGACAAGTTCGACTACATCCCGGACATGATCACCTGCGCCAAGGGCATGACCTCGGGCTACTCCCCGATCGGTGCCTGCATCATCTCGGACCGCCTCGCCGAGCCGTTCTACAAGGGTGACAACACCTTCCTGCACGGCTACACCTTCGGCGGACACCCGGTGTCCTCCGCGGTGGCGCTCGCCAACCTCGACATCTTCGACAAGGAAGGCCTCAACCAGCACGTGCTGGACAACGAGGACGCCTTCCGCTCGACGCTGGAGAAGCTGCACGACCTGCCGATCGTCGGCGACGTCCGCGGCAACGGCTACTTCTACGGCATCGAGCTCGTCAAGGACAAGGCCACCAAGGAGTCCTTCACGGACGAGGAGACGGAGCGCGTGCTCTACGGCTTCCTCTCCAAGGCGCTCTTCGAGAACGGCCTGTACTGCCGCGCCGACGACCGTGGCGACCCGGTCATCCAGCTGGCCCCGCCGCTGATCGCCGACCAGGGCACCTTCGACGAGATCGAGGGCATCCTGCGCCGCGTGCTCACCGAGGCCTGGACCAAGCTCTAACCAGCCCGCGTCCTCCCACCGTCCCGCAGGCGGCAAACTGCCGGACCACACGGCCCGGATCCTCCGTTCGAGTGAGAACGAGGGGGTCCGGGCCGTGTGCTGTCACCATCCAAGACGTTCATCTCTTTACATCTCATTGCGGCGCCAGTGACCAAGCGGGCTCCGCTTCGTTCCCCCGGACGGAGGTGTACGCCATGGTGGCTCCACGGGACAACGCCGCGCTGGCCAATGTCCGGCCCGACACTGTCCGACCCGACCATGTCCGGCCCGACAGTGCCCGGCCCGACAGTGCCCCGCCCCAGGAAGATCTGCTCTGGGCACGGTCCCTGCACTACTCCCACAGCGGTTCACCGGGCCTCATCGGGGTCTCGGTCGGCGTCCGCGCGGGAGAGATCCTCGCCGTCACCGGCCCCCGGGGCAGCGGCAAGACCACGCTGCTGCGCTGCCTGTCCGGACAGCTCCGGCCCGAACAGGGCGAGGTCTGGTTCAACAGCGTCCCCGTGCACACCATGGGCACCCTGGCCCGCGAGCGGCTGCGCCGCGACCGGTTCGGCTGGATCGGCCCCGAGCCGGAGCTGCTGCCCGAGCTCCGGGTCTGGGAGAACGCCGCCCTGCCGCTGCTGATCGCCGGCGCGAGTCACCGCACCGCCAAACGGGCCGCCTGCGAATGGCTGGACCGCCTCGACATCGGCGCCTTCGCCCGCAAGCACCCCGGCGCCCTCAACCGGGCCGAGTCCCAGCGCGTGGCGCTCGCCCGCGCCCTCGCACACCTGCCCGCCGTGGTCTTCGCCGACGAACCCACCGCCCCGCTGCACCGCGCCGAGCGCTCCCTGCTGCTGCGCACGCTCACCACGGCCGCCCGCTCCCACGGCATCACCGTGCTGCTGGCCACCCACGACGAGGAGACCTCGGCCGTCGCCGACCGGCACTTCTCCCTGCTCGACGGCCGACCCGCCGCCGCGGCAGCCGCGGCCGGCCTCTCCTCCCCCTCCGTCCCCCAGCCCCCGGAGGACCAGGCCGCGTGCTCGCTCTCCGCCTAGCCCGCGGCTCCCGGCCGCTGGTACAGCTGCGCCGGCTGCTCGTCGCCGCCGCGTCGGCCGGCAGCGGCTTCCTGCTGCTGTACGTGCTCGCGCAGGCCACGGCCCGGCCCGCCGGATCGTTCCCGCAGCTGCTGTGGGCCCTGGTCCCCCTCGCCGTCACCGTCCAGTTCGCCGTCGCCGTGGCCCGTACCGACCCCGCGACCCGGCCCCTGGAGGGGCTGGACGCCGCCGGGCTGGGTCCCGTACGGCTCACCCTGGTCGCGACGATCTCCACCGCCGTGGCCTGCGCCCTCGGCAGCGCCGTGGCCCTCGCCGTCTTCCTCCACCTGCGCGGGGACGTGACCGGGCTGCCCTTCGACGGCGCCGGGGCCGGGCTGCTCCACGCCGACCAGCCCCTGCCCGTGGCGGCCGCCCTCACCCTGCTGGCCCTGCTTCCGCTGGCCGCCTCGACCGCCACCGCCCTCGCCCTGCGCCCGCACCCCCGGCCCGCTCCGCAGACCGCCCTGCCCTGGGGCATCGCCCTCACCGCCTGCGGACTCGCCGCGCTGGCCTTCGCCCGCCCCGGCGGAGCCGGCGTGCCCGCGGGCTGGGCACTGACCGCCCTCGGACTGGCCCTCGCCGGTCCGGGCCTGGCCTACGCCTGCGGGACGCTGGTCCAGGCCGTCCGCCCGGGCGGGCTCCGGCTGCTGGCCGGGCGGGCCCTCCAGGAGGAGGCCCCCCGGCTGGGCGCACCCCTCGGTGTCCTGTGCGCCGTCGGGGCCGGCGCCCTCAGCGCCGTGGCCCTGCGCGACCACGGCGGGCTCCAGGTCCCGCTCGGACCGCTGACCGTCCCCGCCGCCGCCCTGGTGGCCCTGTGCGCGGCCGCCTCCCTGTTCACCTCCGCGGTCGAGGTCCATCAGGCCCGGGCCGCCACCCGCGCAACCCTGGCCGGGATCGGCGCCCCGGGCAAGGTCCTCCGTACGGCCGCGACCGTACGGGCCACCGCGCTGGTGGCGGTGTGCCTGCCGCTCAGCTGGGGTGTGTCACAGCTGACGTCGCTGGCATTGACCCGCTGAGGCGGGCAGACCTTAGGGTGGGCCGAATGGTCAACCCACACATCGAGACCGACACAGAGATCGAGACGCTCGCCGAATTCGACCGGGTGGTCGCCAGGGGCTCCCTCAGCGGCTACCGGATCCAGTCGGTCAACCTGCTGGAGCGGACCTTCGCCCTGCTGTCCGCCGACACCTCGTCCGCCGTGTTCCTGGGCTGCGCGATGGAACCGGACGCCTCGGTCAAAGTGCGCGCGGACGGCGCCCTGGTCTTCCCGCCCGTCCCCGACCTCCCGTTCAACCCGTACCGGGGGCTGCTCTACACCCCGGAGGAGCTCTTCACCGGGCTGTCCGCCGGCTACGAGGCCACCCCGGACGCCGAGGCGTACGCCTGGTTCCAGGAGACCAAGGCGGACGGCGACATCTACTCCTCGATGCTGCGCTCCATCCACGACGACGCCATCTCCGACGCCCTCGACGAACACCTCGTGGACGCCCGCGTCGTCGGGGTGATGGGCGGCCACGCCATGGTCCGCGGCGGCGACGCCTACCGGGGCGCGGCCGAGCTCGGCCGGACGCTGACCCGCTCCGGGCTGACCGTGGCCACCGGCGGCGGCCCGGGCGCCATGGAGGCGGCCAACCTCGGCGCCTACCTCGCCCCGGCCCCCGACGAGGCCCTGCCCGAAGCCCTGCGGATGCTGGCCAAGGCCCCGTCCTTCACCCCGTCCGTCTCCGACTGGGCCCGCGCGGCCTTCGCCGTACGGGAACGCTGGCCGGCGGTCGCCGGCGGCGACTCGGTGGGCATCCCGACCTGGTTCTACGGACACGAGCCGCCGAACCCCTTCGCCGGGCACATCGCGAAGTACTTCGCGAACGCCACCCGCGAGGACGGGCTGCTGGCACGGTCCAACGCGGGCGTGGTCTTCCTGCCCGGCGCGGCGGGCACGGTCCAGGAGATATTCGACAACGCGACGCCCAACTACTACGAGTCCAGGAGCGAGCCGACGCCGATGATCCTCGTCGACCGCGTCCACTGGACCGAACGGCTGCCCGCCTGGCCGCTGCTCCAGGCGCTGGCCCGGGGCCGGGCGATGGAGTCCCGGATCGCCCTGGTCGACTCGGTGACCGAGGTCCCGGCGGCCCTCGCCGCGATGAGCTGACCGCGACAACCTGAGCCGGTCAGGCAACTTCCCGCCCCTTTTCCACGTCTGGAAGAGGTACGCACTACGTAAAACCTGCCAGACGTGAACGGAGCCCCCGGGTGCTCATTGGCCTGCTGACCGCTATCGCGGCGTCCATCTGCTACGGCACGGGATCCGTCCTGCAAGCCGTGGGCTCCCGGCGGGCGGCCAGGATGTCGCCCGCCGCCGCCGGGGTCACCCAGCACGGCGGCCCGAACCTCAGCTCGACGGCGAAGGCCGCGATGACCTGGGAGTTCATCGTCGGCACGATCCTGGACTTCGTGGGCTTCGGCCTGGGCGCCCTGGCCGCCCGCCTCCTGCCGCTCTTCCTGTCCCAGACGGTCATCAGCGCCAACCTGGTGATCACCGCAGTGCTGAGCGTGAAGATGCTCGGCATCCGGCTGACGCGGAAGGAATGGACCTCCATCGGGGTCGTCTGCGCGGCCCTGGTCCTGCTGGCGACGGCGGCGGGCCACGAGGGCGGTCACTACGCGCCGGCCGCCACGCACTGGTGGCTGCTGGCCGTGACCGTACTGATCATCGTGGGCGGCACGGTGGCGGTACGTTTCCTCGGCGCCCGCGCCGCGATCCTGGCGGGCCTGCTGTCGGGTCTGGCCTTCGGCGCGCTGGGCGTCGGGGTCCGCATCCTGAACGGCGTCGAGCCGTTCTCGTTCCCCTCCCTCCTCTCCGACCCGGCCCTGTACGCCATCGTCCTGGCCGGCGTCGGCGGCATGTACCTGCACACCGTGGCGCTCCAGATCGGCTCGGTGAACGGCGCCACCGCCGCCCTGGTGGTCGGTGAAACCGTGCTCCCCGGCGCGATCGGCGTGCTCTGGCTCGGCGACGCGTCCCGCCCCGGCATGGCCTGGCTGGCGGTCCTCGGCTTCGTCCTGGCGGTGACCGGCGCGGTCGCGGTCGCCTGGTACGGCAACCACGAGGGCGCGGACGGCGACGTCCCCACCCCGGAACCAGCTCCGGCCCCGGTCGGCTGAAGCCTTTCAGTCGTCCGGCGTTCGAGGACCGGGGTCTGGGGCGGAGCCCCAGGGGGTCCGGGCGCAGCCCGGTACCCCTTCCCAGCCCGTCCGGCGCTTGAGGACCGGGGTCCGGGCAGAGCCCGGGGAACGGTGGAAGGGCGGGTAGGGGAACTCCGCCCCGCGCAGCGGCAAACGTCGCAGCGGGGAACTCCGCCCCGCGCAGCGGCAAAGGTCGCAGCGGGAACTACGCCCCGCGCAGCGGCCCCTACTCCCCCGGCAGCACGACCACCTCGGCCGGGGCGAAGGTCACCGCGACCCGGTCCCCGACCGCCGGCGCCCCCACGAGATCGCACTCCGCCTCAAGCCCCGGCCCCACCTCGGGCCGCAGCAGCAGCGCGACATGCGTCCCCCTAAAGGTCCGCGACACCACCTCGCACCCCAGCCCGCCCTCGGGCGACAGCAGGACCCCCGCCGGCCGGATCAGCACCTGACCGTCCCCGTCCCCGGCCCCCGCCGGGACGGTCACCTTCCCCCACGGAGTCGAGGCGACCCCACCCGACACCACCGCCGGCACCACGTTCTCGAAGCCCAGGAACCGCGCCACGAACTCCGACGCCGGCCGTTGCCACACCTCCAGCGGGGTCCCCGCCTGCGCGATCCGCCCGTCCCGCATGACGATCACCCGGTCGGCCAGCGCGAACGCCTCGCCCTGATCGTGCGTGACGGCCAGCACGGTCGTGCCCAGCCGCGCGAACAGCCCCCGCAACTCCACCACCAGCCGCTCCCGCAGCCCGCGGTCCAGCTGCCCGAGCGGCTCGTCCAGCATCAGCAGCCGCGGCGAAGGCGCCAGCGCCCGCGCCAGCGCGACCCGCTGCTGCTCACCGCCGGACAGCGAGGCCACCGCCCGGCCCTGCGCCCCGGGCAGCCCGACGAGCTCCAGGAGCTCGGTGACCCGGGCCTCGGAGGCCTGCTTCGAAGCGCCCCGCATCCGCAGCCCGAAGGCGACGTTCCCGCCCACGTCCCGGTGCGGGAACAGCTGGTGGTCCTGGAACATCAGGCCCACCCCCCGCCGGTGTACGGGCACCGCGGCCTGGTCGGCGCCGCCCAGCAGCACCCTCCCGCCGGCGACGGGCTGGAGCCCGGCCACCACTCGGAGCAGGGTGGACTTGCCGCTGCCGCTGGGCCCCAGCACGCACACGATCTCGTGTTCGGCGACCGCCAGGTCCACGGCGTCCACGACCGCGCGCTCACCGAAGCGGACCGACACCCCTTCCAGCTGAAGCAGGGTCATCAGAACTCTCCGGAGGTCTTGTCGGGTCGCAGTCGCTCCAGCGCCAGCAGGGACACCGCGCACACCAGCATCAGGATCGTGCTCAGGGCCATCGCCTGCCCGTAGTTCATCTCCCCGGCCCGCCCCAGCAGCCGGGCCACGGCGACCGGCAGCGTCGGACGGTCGGGCCGCGCGATGAAGACGGTCGCCCCGAACTCCCCGAGGGACACCGCGAAGGCGAAGCCGGCCGCGATCAGCAGGGCCCGCCGCACCATCGGCAGGTCCACCTCCCGCCAGGCCCGCAGCGGTGAGGCGCCGAGCACGGCGGCGGCCTCCCGCAGCCGCCCGTCCACCGCGCGGAGCACCGGCAGCATGGTCCGTACGACGAAGGGAACGCCCACCAGCGCCTGCGCCAGCGGCACCAGGATCCACGAGGTCCGCAGGTCCAGCGGCGGCTCGTCGAGGGTGATGAGGAAGCCGAAGCCGACGGTGACGGCCGACACCCCCAGCGGGAGCATCAGCAGCGCGTCGAAGCCCCGTACGAAACGGCCCGCGCGCCGGGTCAGCGCCGCGGCCGCGAGCCCTCCGACGACCAGCGCGATGGCGGTGGCGGCGAGGGCGTACTGCAGGGAGTTCCAGATGGCCTCCAGCGGCGGCACCAGGAACGTTCCGCCGCCGGCGCCCACCTCCTGGAGGGCCCGGTAGAAGCCGAAGCCGTAGCCGCCGGGGGCGTCCAGCGAGCGCTCGACCAGCACCGCCAGCGGCGCCACGATCAGCAGCGCCACCGTCAGCAGCACCCCGCCGAGCAGGGTGCGCTGGGCCCAGCCGCGCGGCCGGTGCGTGGTCCGCCCCGGGTCGACGAGCCGCAGCGCGGTCTCCCGCTTGCGCACGGTCCGGGCGTGCACGCCGAGGATCGCTCCGATGGCCGCGAACTGCACCATCGTCAGCACCGCGGCCGTCGGCAGGTCCAGGAGCTGCGCGGTCTGCCGGTAGACCTCCACCTCCAGGGTGGAGTACGCGGGCCCGCCGAGGATCTGCACGACGCCGAAGGAGGAGAACGTGAACAGGAACACCATCAGCGAGGCGGCGGCGACGGCCGGGCCCAGCGCGGGCAGCGTCACGCGCCGCCAGGCGGCGAACCGCCCGGCGCCGAGCACCCGGGCGGCCTCCTCCTGACGCGGATCCAGCTGGGCCCACAGTCCGCCGACCGTGCGGATGACCACGGCGTAGTTGAAGAAGACGTGCGCGAGCAGGATCGCCCAGACGGTCGTGTCGAGGCGGATCCCCCACACCTCGTCCAGCAGACCGTTCCGCCCCACGAGCGCGAGGAAGGCGGTGCCGACCACGACCGTCGGCAGGACGAACGGCACCGTCACGAGCGCCCGCAGCAGTTGTTTGCCGGGGAACTCGAAGCGCGCGAAGACGTACGCGCCGGGGAGCGCGATCAGGAGCGTGAGCGCCGTGGACGCGAGCGCCTGCCAGGTGGTGAACCAGAGCACGTCGCCGATGTCGGGCCGGGCCAGCACCTCGCCGATCCGGCCGAACTGCCAGCCCGCGTCGGTCTTGAGCCCGCGCCCGACGATCGCGGCCACGGGGTACGCGAAGAACAGCCCGAAGAAGACGAGCGGCACGGCCATCAGGCCGAGCCTGACGGCCGTGGCCCGCCCGCTCTCCTTCGGTACGGAACGGGGCCGTCCTACTTCACGACGAGCGTGGTCCACGCCTTGACCCACTGGTCGCGGTTCTTGGCGATGGCCTCCGGGGCGACCGTCTCGGGCTTCTCGATGACCACGCCGTGCTTGGTGAACAGCTCGGGCAGCACCGCGTCCTTGGTCACCGGGTTCACGAACATCTGGAGCGGCATGTCCTCCTGGAACTTCTTGGAGATCAGGAAGTCCAGGAGCGCCTTGCCACCCTCCTCGTTCTTCGCGCCCTTGAGCAGACCGGCGAACTCGGTCTGCCGGAAGCACGTGCCCGTCGAGACGCCCGTCGGGGCCTCGGCCGGCTGCGGCTCGCCGTAGAGGACCTCGACCGGCGGGCTGGAGGCGTAGGAGACGACCAGCGGGCGGTCGCCCTTGGCCTTCTTGCCGCCCGCCGAGCCGGAGAAGCGCTCGTTGTAGGCCTGCTCCCAGCCGTCGACGACCTCGACGCCGTTGGCCTTCAGCTTGCTCCAGTAGTCCTTCCAGCCCTCGTCGCCGTACTTGCCGACGGAGGCGAGCAGGAAGCCGAGGCCGGGCGAGGAGGTCGTGGCGTTCTCGGTGACCAGCAGGTTCTTGTACTCCGGCTTGATCAGGTCGTCCAGCGTCTGCGGCGGGGCGAGCTTCTTGTCGGCGAAGTAGGCCTTGTCGTAGTTCACGCAGATGTCGCCGGAGTCGACCGGGGTGACCCGGTGCTCCTTGTCGAGCACGAACTCGGGCTTCACGCCGGCCAGCCCCTTGGCCTCGTACGGCGTGAAGATGCCGTTGTCGAGGGCCCGGGACAGCAGCGTGTTGTCCACGCCGAAGAAGACGTCGCCGCGCGGGGAACCCTTGGTGAGGATCTCCTGGTTCAGTGCCGCGCCCGCGTCGCCGGACTTCAGGACCTTGACGGTGTAGCCGCTCTGCTGCTCGAACTCCTTGAGGACCGTGTCGGTCACGTTGAAGGAGTCGTGCGAGACGAGGGTGATCGTCTTGACGGTACTGGACTTGGACGCCGGGGCGTCGGACGCCCCGGCGGACTTGTCCTTGGCGTCGCCGCCGCAGGCGCTGAGCGTGGTGACGCCGAGCGCGGCCGCGAGCGCGACGCCCGCCATCTTCTTGGTGGTGCTCATTGGTGCATTCCTCCTGGGATGTCCAGGAGAAGACGCGGCCCTGCCCGGCGCTCTGTGGAGCGGACGCCGGGCAGGGCGCAACAGCTTGAGTGATGACCGAACTTCCTACCCCGAATGACCGGGGCGAGGTTCAGAGGGTCTGCGGTGACGGTTACCGCACTCTCAGCGCTGTGGCGCTCCCCTGTCGGAATATGAAATTGGTTGTTCGGCCACAGGGTACCCCGCGGCCGAATGCCCACCTCAATTGGCGGAAATCAGCGCTCCGAGGCGGCGAGCTGGCCGCACGCGCCGTCGATCTCCTGGCCACGGGTGTCGCGTACGGTCACCGGCACTCCGTGGCGGGCGATGGCCTCGACGAAGGCCTTCTCGTCCTCGGGCCGCGAGGCGGTCCACTTCGAGCCCGGCGTCGGGTTCAGCGGGATCAGGTTGACGTGCACGCGCTTGCCCTTGAGCAGCCTGCCGAGCAGGTCACCGCGCCAGGCCTGGTCGTTGATGTCGCGGATCAGGGCGTACTCGATGGAGATCCGGCGGCCGGACTTCTCCGCGTACTCCCAGGCCGCGCCGAGCACCTCGCGGACGTTCCAGCGGGTGTTCACGGGGACCAGGGTGTCGCGCAGCTCGTCGTCCGGGGCGTGCAGGGAGACGGCGAGGCGGCACTTGAAGCCCTCGTCGGAGAAGCGCAGCATCGCCGGGACCAGGCCCACGGTGGAGACCGTGATGCCGCGCTGCGACAGGCCCAGGCCGTCGGGCTCCGGGTCGGTCAGGCGGCGGATGGCGCCGACGACGCGGTTGTAGTTGGCGAGCGGCTCGCCCATGCCCATGAAGACGATGTTCGACAGCCGGGCGGGCCCGCCGGGGACCTCGCCGTCGCGCAGGGCGCGCATGCCGTCGACGATCTGGTGGACGATCTCGGCCGTCGACAGGTTGCGGTCCAGACCGGCCTGGCCGGTGGCGCAGAACGGGCAGTTCATGCCGCAGCCGGCCTGCGAGGAGATGCACATGGTGACCCGGTCCGGGTAACGCATCAGCACCGACTCGACGAGCGTGCCGTCGTGCAGCTTCCACAGGGTCTTGCGGGTGGTGTCGTCGTCGCACGAGATGTGCCGCAGGACGTTCATCAGGTCCGGCAGCAGCTCCTGCTGGAGCTTCTCGCGGGACGCGGCGGGGATGTCGGTCCACTCGGCCGGGTCGTGCGCGTACCGGGCGAAGTAGTGCTGGGAGAGCTGCTTGGCCCGGAACGGCTTCTCACCGATCGCGGCGACGGCCTCCCGGCGCTCCTCGGGCGTGAGGTCGGCGAGGTGCCGGGGCGGCTTCTTCGCTCCACGAGGGGCGACGAAAGTGAGCTCTCCCGGGACAGGGCGGGCCATGGCAGGTACTCCTTGTAAGACGAAAGGCGCGCCGCAGAAGCAGCGCGCCTTTCAAGAGTAACCGCCCCGCCTGTACGGGCGCCTTTTCGCAGGTCAGCCGGTGCCGACGAACAGCGCCAGCAGCAGCCAGACCACCGGGGCCGTCGGGAGCAGGGAGTCCAGCCGGTCCATGATGCCGCCGTGGCCCGGCAGCAGCGTGCCCATGTCCTTGATCCCGAGATCCCGCTTGATCATGGATTCCCCGAGGTCACCGAGCGTGGCGCTGACGGCGACGGCGAAGCCGAGCACCAGGCCCTGCCACCAGACGCCCCCGTCGATCAGGAACTCCATGCACAGCGCGCCGGCGCCCATCGCGAAGGCCACCGCGCCGAAGAGCCCCTCGCGGGTCTTTCCCGGGCTGATGCGCGGGGCGAGCTTGGTCTTGCCGAAGCGCCACCCCACCGCGTAGGCCCCGGTGTCGCTGACCACGGTCAGGAGCAGGAAGGTGATCACCCGCTGCGGCCCGTCGTCGGCCCTGAGTAGCATCGCGACGAAGGTGGCCAGGAAAGGCACGTAGAACGCCGCGAAGGCGCCCGCCGTGACGTCCCGGAGGTAGTCCTCGGGCGGCTCGGTCATCCGCCAGACGAGCACCGCCAGCACCGTCAGCGCCATGGCCACCCAGGCACCCTCGGCCCCGCGGACGAATCCGGCGATGACCATGGCCGCGCCGCCGATGGCGAGCGGGACCAGCGGGGCCTTGATGCCCTTCTTCTCCCGCAGCCGGGAGGTGAGCTCCCACAGGCCGACGACGACCGCCACGACGACGACGCCGACGAAGACCGCCTTGACGATGAGCAGCGAGGCGAAGATCACCGCGCCGAGGCCCACTCCGACCCCTATGGCCGCCCGCAGGTCCCGCCCGGCCCGCTTCTTCTGAGGCGGGGGCGAGGCGTCCTGCGGTGCCGGCGAAGGCGGGGTCGGCGGGGGGCTGGGCATGGGCTCCTGCGGCGGTGTATCGGCGCGGAAGAGGGGGCCGCCGTCAGCGGCGGCCCCCCGATCGCGTGCTTCCCGGTCGTCGAAGTCACGGCCGGCGGCATCGGGCACGATGGGCATGGGCCGAGTGTGCGGGCCCACCAGCGCATCGTAGGCAGGACCCGCCGGAACCGGCTCCGGCTGCCAGGAAGTGTCGTTCATCAGACTTCGAGGAGCTCGGCTTCCTTGTGCTTGAGCAGCTCGTCCACCTGCGCGACGTACTTCGCGGTGGTGTCGTCGAGCTCCTTCTCCGCGCGGCGCACCTCGTCCTCGCCGGCTTCCTTGTCCTTGACGAGCTTGTCGAGGGCGTCCTTCGCCTTGCGGCGAATGGCGCGGATCGACACCTTGGAGTCCTCGGCCTTGGTGCGCGCGACCTTGATGTACTCCTTGCGGCGGTCCTGCGTCAGCTCGGGGAAGGTCACCCGGATGATGCTGCCGTCGTTGCTGGGGTTGACGCCCAGGTCGGAGTCGCGGATGGCCGTCTCGATGTTGCGCAGGGCGCTCTTGTCGAACGGGGTCACGATCGCCATGCGCGGCTCGGGGACCGAGAAGGAGGCGAGCTGGTTGATGGGCGTGATGGCGCCGTAGTACTCCGCCACGATCTTGTTGAACATCGCCGGGTGCGCACGGCCGGTGCGAATCGCGGCGAAGTCTTCCTTGGCGACGACGACGGCCTTTTCCATCTTCTCCTCGGCCTCGAGGAGGATCTCTTCGGTCACCACGTGCTCCTGCATGTCAGAAATGGATGGTTCAGGCGGACGGGGCCTGCTCAGGCCCGGGTGCCCTGGTCGCTCACGAGCGTGCCGATCTTCTCACCCTTGACGGCTCGCGCGATATTGCCCTCGGCGAGCAGCTCGAAGACCAGAATGGGCAGCTTGTTGTCGCGGCACAGCGTGATGGCGGTGGCATCGGCGACCTTGAGGTCGCGCGACAGCACCTCGCTGTACTCCAGCGCGTCGAACTTCACCGCGTCCGGGTTCTTCTTCGGGTCGGAGTCGTAGACCCCGTCGACGCCGTTCTTGCCCATGAGCAGGGCTTCCGCGTCGATCTCCAGGGCGCGCTGGGCGGCCGTGGTGTCGGTGGAGAAGTAGGGCATGCCCATGCCGGCGCCGAAGATGACGACGCGGCCCTTCTCCAGGTGGCGCACGGCGCGCAGCGGGATGTACGGCTCGGCGACCTGGCCCATGGTGATGGCCGTCTGGACGCGGGAGTCGATGCCTTCCTTCTCCAGGAAGTCCTGGAGGGCGAGGCAGTTCATGACGGTGCCGAGCATGCCCATGTAGTCGGACCGGGCCCGGTCCATGCCGCGCTGCTGGAGTTCGGCGCCGCGGAAGAAGTTGCCACCGCCGATCACGATCGCGATCTCCGCGCCGTCGCGGACCACCGCGGCGATCTCGCGGGCGATGGCGTGGACCACGTCGGGGTCGACGCCGAGTCCTCCGCCACCGGAGAAGGCCTCGCCCGACAGCTTCAGCATGAAGCGGCGGCCCTTCTTGTCCTGGTCGCTCTTGTCGTCGGAAGCGGTGTGGGTGTCCACGCCCTGATTCATGGAGATCTCCTCGTGCACATACGAAGAAGGCCATTGCCGGTGGGTCCTCGCGGTTCCCTCTGCGGCAATGGCCTCCTCGTCAGATCTGCGGTCGCCCTGCGCGAACGCGGGCGACTGCTTCAGACCCTACCGGGGTCCGGTGTCCGTCGCGTACGGACGGACTCAGATGCCGACCTTGATGCGCGAGAAGCGCACCAGGGTGACACCGGCCTCGTCCAGAACCTTCTGGACGGACTTCTTGGCGTCCAGGGCGTAGGCCTGGCCGAGCAGCGTGTTGTCGCGGAAGAAGCCGTTGACACGACCCTCGACGATCTTCGGCAGCGCGGCTTCCGGCTTGCCCTCGGCGCGGGTGACCTCTTCGGCCACGCGACGCTCGGACTCGACGATCTCGGCCGGAACGTCCTCGGCGGACAGCCACTTCGGCGCGAACGCGGCGATGTGCTGCGCGACGCCGCGGGCGACCTCGGCGTTCTCCTTGTCGAGCTCGACGAGGACGCCGATCTGGAACGGCAGGTCGGGCATCGTGCGGTGCATGTACGCCGCGACGTAACCGCCGGTGAACTGCGCGAAGCGGTCCAGGACGATCTTCTCGCCGAGGTTGGCGTTGGCCTCGTCCACGAACGCCTGCACGGTCTTGCCGGGCTCGATCTCGGACACCAGGAGCGCCTCGACGTCGGCCGGGGAAGTGGCGGCGATGTGCTTGGCCAGCTGCTCGGTGACCGCCTGGAACTTGTCGCCCTTGGCGACGAAGTCCGTCTCGCACTTCAGCTCGACGAGGACACCAGAGGTGCTGTCGTCGGAGATGACGGAGACGACGGCACCGTTCTCGGCAGAACGGCCTTCGCGCTTGGCGACGCCCTTCTGACCCTTGATACGGAGCGCCTCGACGGCCTTGTCGACGTCACCGTCGGCCTCGACCAGCGCGTTCTTGCAGTCCAGCATGCCGACGCCGGTGAGCTCGCGGAGCTTCTTGACGTCAGCGGCGGTGTAGTTCGCCATGAGTCTGTGATTCTCTCTCGAAGTCGTAGATCTACGGGTGAACGGCGGAGGAGGCGCGCTTGTGGCGCGGCTCCCCCGCCGTCATCGTCCGTGCTGTGAGTGCCCGGCGCATGAACGCCGGGCGCTCTCAGTGGGTCAGGCCTGCTCGGCGTCGGCGGCCGGAGCCTCGACGTCGGCCTCGGCGACGACCTCGGCCTCGGCGGCCGGAGCGGCCTCAGCCTCGGCCTCGACGGCGGGGGTCTCGACAGCGGCCTCGGCCGGAGCGGCCGCGGCCTCGACCGACTCGTCGGAGTCAGCCTTCTTGTCGCCCTCGAGCAGGTCGCGCTCCCACTCGGCGAGCGGCTCGGCAGCGGCCTTCTCGCCCGGCTTCGAGTCGCCAGTGGCGGCACCGGAACGGGCGATGAGGCCCTCGGCGACGGCGTCGGCGATCACGCGGGTGAGCAGGGTGACGGAGCGGATCGCGTCGTCGTTGCCCGGGATCTTGTAGTCGACCTCGTCGGGGTCGCAGTTGGTGTCGAGGATCGCGACGACCGGGATGTGGAGCTTGCGCGCCTCACCGACGGCGATGTGCTCCTTCTTGGTGTCGACGATCCAGACGGCGCTGGGGACCTTCGACATCTCGCGGATACCACCGAGGGTCTTCTCCAGCTTGATCTTCTCGCGAGAGAGGACCAGGAGCTCCTTCTTGGTGAGACCCGAGGCGGCGACGTCCTCGAAGTCGATCGCCTCAAGCTCCTTCAGACGCTGAAGGCGCTTGTAGACGGTGGAGAAGTTGGTGAGCATGCCACCCAGCCACCGCTGGTTGACGTAGGGCATACCAACGCGCGTCGCCTGCTCGGCGATGGCCTCCTGGGCCTGCTTCTTGGTACCGACGAACATGATGGAACCGCCGTGGGCGACGGTCTCCTTCACGAACTCGTAGGCGCGGTCGATGTACGACAGCGACTGCAGCAGGTCGATGATGTAGATGCCGTTGCGCTCCGTGAAGATGAAGCGCTTCATCTTCGGGTTCCAGCGGCGGGTCTGGTGACCGAAGTGGACGCCGCTTTCCAGCAGCTCCCGCATCGTTACGACGGCCATGGCCATCTCCTTGTTTTCTCGGTTTGGTTCCTGACGCCCCTGTCGCGCCCTGCCCCCGCAGAGGGGACCGAGAGACGCTGTCACCTGGCCCTGAGGGGCCGGTGCTGGGGCGTGCGAAGTCGACCCGGTGACCCGGATCGCCACAAGAAGTGTACGGGACCCGGTGGCATGCCGGATGACGCGGTTGTCCACAACGCCCGGCCCGTCCACAGGCCCCGGCGCGGCCGGCTCCGGGGCGGGACCCTGACCCCCATGACGAAGCTGCTGCTCACCCTGGTCCTGACGCTCGGCCTCTCCCTGAGCCCGCCCGCACCCGCGCCGGGGCCGCCACCCGCTCCGGGCGCCGCGGGGGAGTTGGGGGCCACGGGGGGCTCGGGGGCCACGGGGGTCTTCGGCGGACGCCCGCTCCCCGCGCCCCTCACGGTGGTGCGCTGGTGGGACCCGCCGCCGACCCCGTACGCGGCGGGCCACCGCGGGGTGGACCTGGCGGCGCCGGTGGGCGCGGAGCTCCGCGCGGTCGGTCCGGGCCGGGTCCACTTCGCCGGCCCGGTCGCGGGCCGCGGCGTGCTCTCGCTGACCCTCCCGAACGGCCTGCGCACCACGTACGAGCCGGTCCGCCCCCTGGTGGCGCAGGGCGCCGAGGTCACGGCGGGCCAGGTGGTGGCCGTCCTCACGGACGGCGCCCACTGCCCCCGCCCCTGCCTCCACTGGGGCCTCCTCCGCGCGGAGGCCTACCTCAATCCGCTGGCGCTGCTCCCCCGCCCGACACCCCGCCTGCTGCCCCTCGCCGGGACCCGGAGCCGGCCGCGGAGCGGGTCAGCCCCCGACGCCCCGCAGGGCCATGGCCACCGCCGCGTCCGTGACGACGACGGGGTCTTCCCCCGTGCCCGCCTCGATCCGCCGGACGGCGGCGTCCACGACGCCCTGGAGCAGCATCGCGGCCAGCCTCGGCTCCGCCTGTCCCAGCGCGCCCAGCGCCTCCACGATCATCGCGATGAGGCTCCCGTGCGCCGCGCGGATCTTCTCCCGCGCCCCGGCGTCCAGCTCGCTCGCCGAGATCGCCACCACCGCCCGGTGCCGCTTGTCCCCCACCAGCCCGAGCTGGCTGCGCACGTACGCCTCGATCTTCGCTTCCGGCTCCCGCGCCTCGGACATCGCCGCCTCGATTTCGGCCGCCCACACGGGGAAGTCCACCGCGCAGAGCTCTTCGACGACGGCCGCGCGGGACCGGAAGTACTCGTACACGGAGGACCGGGCGAGGCCGGTCCTCTCGGCGAGGGCGGGGAAGGTCAGCGCTTCCGTCCCCCCTTCGGACAGCAGGGAACGGGCAGCGTCCAACAGGGCGCCGCGCTGCATCGACCGGTGCTCGGCCACGGAGGCCGCTCGAATCCTGGGCACGCGTCCACTCTACGGATGTACCGCAAGGCCGTCGCACGGTCCCGGCCCCCGCCTCCGCTCCCGCGGCCCGATACCAGCGGGTCAGCGCCCGACGTCCGCCAGCTTCGCCCTGAGCTGCAGGACCGACTTGGTGTGGATCTGGCTGACGCGACTCTCGGTGACCCCGAGGACGTTGCCGATCTCGGCGAGCGTGAGCCCCTCGTAGTAGTAGAGGGTCACCACCGTCTTCTCCCGCTCGGGCAGCGTGTTGATGGCCCGCGCCAGCAGCCGGCGCAACTCCCGGTCCTCCGCGACCTCCACCGGGTCGTCCGCGGCGGTGTCCTCCAGGGTGTCCATCAGGGAGAGCCGATCCCCCTCACCGCCCACGTGCAGCAGCTCTTCCAGGGCGACCACGTTCGCCAGCGACAACTGGCTGAAAACGGCGTGGAGATCCTCCACTCCGATGCCCATCTCACCGGCGACCTCGTGCTCGGTCGGGGTGCGCCGCAGCTGGGCCTCCAGCGTGGCGTAGGCGCGTTCCACGGCGCGCGCCTTCTGCCGCACCGAGCGGGGGATCCAGTCCAGGGCCCGCAGCTCGTCGATCATCGCGCCGCGGATGCGGGTGATCGCGTACGTCTCGAACTTGATGGACCGTTCGATGTCGAACTTCTCGATGGCGTCGATCAGTCCGAAGACTCCGGAGGAGACGAAATCGGCCTGCTCCACATTGGGCGGCAGGCCGACGCTGACCCGGCCCGCCACGTACTTCACGAGGGGCGAGTAATGCAGGATCAGCTGCTCCCGCAGCCGCTCGTCACCCGAGTCCTTGTACGAGCGCCACAGCACCTCCAGCGACGAGGGCGCGGTGGACCGCTCGCTGCCGCGCGCAGCGGGGGGCACCGCAGCGCGGTCGGACCCTGAGGTGTGCTGGGGCATGCTTCGCCTTTGCCGGAGCCGGATTCCTTGGGAGCGTAGCGTGACGGGAGTGTCGCGGTGCGCGAAGAGTACGGGATCGCGCAGGCCCGCAAGGGCGCCCCGACTCGCGCGGGCGACCCGGGACCGGCGCCTGGCGCACGGTCCCGGCGGGTGCCACCGGGAGGACCGCGTCTCTCATCGGCTTCACTCTTTCACCGGAACGCCCCAGGTCAACGACCGCCTCGCCGGGTGGCTCCGCTTTCCGCTCCTCCTCTCGGCCGCCTCGAGAGCAACTGCCAGCCGTCGCCCTGCCGTTCGACGAACCCCAGAGAGTGAAGTTCGTACAGTCTGCCGATGACTTCATCGGTGCCGGTGCCCGCCGCCAGGGCCAGTTCCTCCAGGCCGGCGGGGCGACCCGCCGGAAGGGCTTCGAGGACCCGGACCGCGCCGGGGCCCAACAGGTCCCGGGCGATCACGGGGCCCCGCCGCTCGGGGGCCAGCTCCCCCATCGCGCCGACCAGCTCGATCACCTCCGCCGCGTCGGTAACCAGTGAGGCCTCGCCGCGCAGCAGTTCGTGCACACCGGCCGAGAGTCCGCTGGTGGCCGGGCCCGGGATGCCCATGGTGATCCTCCCCAGCGCCTGGGCCCGCCGGGCGGTGACCAGGGACCCGCTGCGGTGGGCCGCCTCCACGACCACGGTGCCCCGGGTCAGGGCGGCGATGACGCGGTTGCGCAGGACGAAGCGGCTCGGCGTGGGATGGCTGCCGGGGGGCAACTCACCGAGGAGCAGGCCCTGGGCGGCGATCCGGCCGAGCAGTCCGGCGTGTCCGCGCGGGTAGGGCACGTCCACCCCGCAGGCCAGCACGGCGACCGTGGCTCCGCCGGCGGCGAGGGCGCCGCGGTGGGCGGCGCCGTCGATCCCGTAGGCGGCGCCCGAGACGACCACCCAGCCGTGCTCGGCGAGTTCACCGGCCAGACCCTGGGCCATGTGCGCCCCGTACGGGGTACACGCGCGGGCCCCGACCACCGCCACGGAGCGCAGCGCCCAGGCCCGCAGGCTCGGCCCGCCGCGCACCCACAGCCCGACGGGCCGGGCGTCGCCGAGGTCGTCCAGCTGACTCGGCCACTCCGCCGACCCCGGGCAGACGAACCGTCCCCCGCACTCGGCGGCGGCGGCCAGGTCCCGCCGGGGATCGGCCGCCGCGGCCCGGCGGCGGTATCCGGCGAGCCGCTCGCCGCCGACTCCGGTCAGCGCCCCGGACTCCGGTTCGGGCCCGGTCAGCAGCCGTATCAGCCCGACGGCCCCGTACGTCCGCAGCCAGCGCCCGCCGTGCTCCTCCCCGGGCTCCAGGACCCGGGTGAGCGCGGCCCGCGCGAGCACCTCGCCCGCACACCCGGCCTCCGCCTCGGCCACCGGCTCGGCCTCCTCCTCTGCCGCCGCCCCGGCCTCCTCCTGCGGCTCCGCGGCGGTCATGAGGCGGCCCCCAGCCTCGCCGAGGCTCCGCGCGCGATCCCGGTGCGCAGTTCGAGGGCGACCGCCACGTCCAGGGCGTCGGGGCGGTCCCGGCTCCTGAGGTCGGCCACCGTCCAGGCGACCCGGAGCACCCGGTCGAGCCCCCGCGCGGTCAGCAGGCCCCGCTCGAGGTCCCGTTCGGCCTGGGCCAGTGCTCCCGGCGCGGCCGGCCAGCGGGTCCGCAGCTCATGGCCCGGCACCTCCGCGTTGAGCCGCCAGGGCGTGCCGTCGAGCCGCGCGGCCGCCCGGTCACGGGCCTCCCGCACCCGGGAAGCGACCTCTGCCGTGGCTTCGCCTCGGCCGCCGCGCCCCAGCAGATCGGAGCGGGTGACCGGCTCGACCTCCACCCGCAGGTCCACCCGGTCCAGCAACGGCCCCGACAGCCGGGCCTGGTAGCGCCGGACCACCGAGGCCGGGCAGTCGCATCCGGTCCCGTGCAGGGTGTGCCGCCCGCAGGGACAGGGGTTGGCGGCCAGCACCATCAGGAACCGGGCCGGTAGCCGTACCACCCCGGCGGCGCGGGCGATGACCACGTGCCCCGCTTCGAGGGGCTGCCTCAGGGCGTCCAGGGCCTTGGTGCTGAACTCCGCGGCTTCGTCGAGGAACAGCACCCCCCTGTGGGCCAGGGACACCGCTCCGGGCCTGGCCACCCCGGCCCCTCCCCCGACGAGGGACTGCATGGTCGCCGAGTGGTGCGGGGCGCAGTACGGGGGCCGGGCGACGAGCGGTTCGCCCGGGGGCAGGATTCCCGCGACCGAGTGGACGGCCGTGACCTCCAGTGAGTCCTGTCGGGTGAGCGGGGGCAGGATCCAGGGGATCCGCTCGGCCAGCATCGTCTTGCCCGCGCCCGGCGGTCCGCTCAAGAAGAGGTGGTGACCCCCGGCGGCCGCCACCTCCAGGGCCCGGCGTGCCGCGTGCTGTCCGGCGACGTCGGCGAGATCGGGGAAGTCCCGCCCGTCGCCGTCGCGGGCCACCCCCGTGCCGAGTCCGGCGCCGGGGACCACCAGCCCGGCGAGCATCGGGTCCGGCCGCCCGGGCGGATCCGGCGGATCCTCCTCGGGGACCTCCCCGTCGGTGAGCACCGCGATCAGCTGCCGCAGGCTGCGGACCCCGAGCACCGAGACGTCCGGGACGAGCATGGCCTCGGCGGCGCACTGCTGGGGAACCACGACCTGGCGGTATCCGGCCTCGGCGGCGGCGAGCACGGCCGGCAGGATCCCGCGGACGGGACGCACCCGGCCGTCGAGCCCCAGTTCCCCGATGAGGACGAGGTCGGAGATCACCTTGGGGTCGACCACTTCGGCGGCGCCCAGGACGGCGGCCGCGACAGCGAGGTCGAAGCCGGCGCCACCCTTGGGTACCGACGCCGGGCTGAGGCCGACGGTGAGCTTCTTCTGCGGCCAGGCGGCTCCCGAGTTCACGACGGCCGCCCGGACCCGGTCCCGGCTCTCGATCAGGGTCTTGTCGGGCAGCCCCACCAGGGCGAAGGTGGCGACCCCGGGCTCCAGGTCCGCCTGCACCTCCACCACCACGCCGTCGACGCCCACGAGGGCGACCGAGCAGGCCCGCGCGAACCCCATCAGGCCGCCCCCCTGACGTGCTCCACCACGGGCCCGCCGCGCCGCGGCAGGAGGACCCCGACGAGGTCGATGCGCACCCCGCCCGGGGGTGGTCCCCCGTGGTCGGCCAGCCAGCGCCCGGCGAGCCTGCGCAAGCGCTCGGCCTTGGCGGGCCGCAGCGCCGCCATGGGATGTTCGAACGCCCCCGCCCGCCGGGTCTTGACCTCGCACACGACGAGGGCGTCCCCGTCCCGGGCGACGATGTCGATCTCCCCGCCGCGACACCGCCAGTTCCGCGCGATCACGGTCATCCCGGCCTCGGTGAGCCGCCGCGTCGCGAGGTCCTCGCCGTACCGTCCCAATGCCTGCTGTGCCACGCCCTTCGCGTTCATCCGGCACCACCTCCGACACCGACGGTCCCGCACCCCCGCCCACCCAGTGGATCTTGGTGGACAGCCGGGGCGATGTGGACAACCGCATCACCCCGGCGAGGGACAAAGGGTCGGAGGAGGGGGCGGAGGAGCGGCCGAAGGAGTGGTCGTAGGAAGGGAGGGGATCAGCTGCCCGGAAGTTCGAGATCGCTCTTGTTGAGCTCCTCGATGTTCACGTCCTTGAAGGTCAGCACCCGCACCTGCTTGACGAAGCGAGCCGGCCTGTACATGTCCCAGACCCACGCGTCGGCCATCGAGACCTCGAAAAAGACCTCCCCCTGCACCGAGTGCACCTGCATCTCGTAGTCGTTGGTGAGGTAGAAACGGCGTTCGGTCTCGATCACATACTTGAACAGCCCGACGACGTCGCGGTACTCGCGATAGAGCTTCAGCTCCATCTCGGTCTCGTACTTCTCGAGGTCCTCGGCACTCATGGCATGTTCCCCTTCAGCCGTGCGTCCCCCTATTGTGCGCCAGGCCCGTGCGCCCCTAAACGATTTCCGGGGCCAGGTTCACGGGCGCACCCGGGGGACCGTCGTCGAGCAGCGTGCGGAGCAGCTCTGCGAGTCTGGTCGGGTACACCGTCTCATGGGCCGCAAGAAGTTCCTCGGAGGTCCACCACCTGGTGCCCGAGACGCTGCGGCGCTCCAGCTCGGTGAGGCCGCCCAGCACCGTCGCGGTCTGGCTGGTGCGGGCCAGGAAGTACCACTCGTCCTGCTCCCAGCGGCGCCCGTCGAAGGGGAACGAGCAGTACCGGTGCCACAGCACCGGGCCCAGTTCCACGTCGGTGATCCCGGTCTCCTCCGCGAGCTCGCGCAGCGCGGCCTGTTCCCGGGTCTCGGCCCCTTCCAGGCCGCCGCCCGGGGTGAACCACCAGTCGTCCGCGGGGTCTCCCGGCTCGAAGCCGCGCAGCAGCAGGATCCGGTCCTCGGGGTCCAGCAGGATCACCCGCGCCACCTTCCGCGGCCCGCCCGACCCGGAACCCGCCCCCGGCTCCGGCCCCGCCGTCGCGTCAGCGGGCATCGGCCGGCTCCCGCCTCCGCCCGCGCCCGAAGACCCGTACGACCGGCCCGTACGCGGCTCCGAGCACGACCAGGGCGGCGCCGACCACCACCGCGGCCACCTGGAGCAGCAGGGGCCCCGCCGTCGAGGTCCCGCCGGGCAGGGCGGCGTAAGCCTTGGGCCGCTCCACCATCGACATGGCGGGCCACGCGACGGCGTCGACGCGGGCCATCACCGCCGAGCGGGGCACCGTCCCCTGGCCGGCCTCCTCCAGGTGTGCGCGCGAGTCCAGCGAGGCTCCGCGCCGGTCGCCGAGCAGGAAGAGGTTGCCCTCCGGCACCGTCACCTCGAACGGCGTTCGGGAGGCGGCCCCGCCCGAAGCGCCCTCCAGGTCGAGCTTCTCCGTCTCGATGTACGGCTCGTCCAGCTCCTTGCCGTTCACGGTGAGCCGGCCGCCGTCACCACAGCACTTGACCGTGTCCCCGCCGATCCCGACGACCCGCTTGACCATCGGCGAATCGCTCCACTGCCGGTCCTTGAAGACCACCACGTCCCCGCGGCGCACCTCGCCACCGCCGATGCGCTGGGCCAGCATCCGGTCTCCGGGCTTCACCGTCGGCACCATCGAGTCGGTCGGCACCGTGTACGGCTGGTACACGACGGCTCCCCACACGAACCCGCCGAGGAAGAGCACAAAGCCGATGGCCACGGCGATTCCCGACAGCACGCTGCCGAGAGCACCGCGGCCATCGCCGTCACCTGCTCGTATTGCTCGTGTTCCGCCCATTGCAAGCGCCCCCACACTCGGAGATCGTCGACCTGGGCGGCACCCTACCTGTCGGTACGCCCCGCGGTCAGCCTCCGCCTGCGCCACAGCACGACCGGCACCGCGCCGGCGAACCCGAGCGCGGCGGGGCCGAGCCCGACCGGCGCCAGCCCCGCGGCGTCCAGACCGAGCGCGGTGGCCTTGGTCTGCGTGCCGATGCCCGGCTGGTCGTAGGTGTCGGGAACCGGCAGGGTCGACCAGCGGGTGATCGGCCAGGCGACCACCACGGCGCGTCCGACGACATCGCTGACGGGCACGAAGCCCTGGGTGGAGTCCTGCTGGTGGTAGCGGGAGTCCTGCGAGTTCTGACGGTGGTCGCCCATCACCCAGATCTTGTCCTTGGGCACGGTGAGCGGACCGAAGGGCAGGTCGTCGCACGGGGTGTTGCCCGGGTAGATGTACGGCTCGTCGAGCTCCTTGCCGTTGACGATGACCGGTCCCCCCTTCTTGCACTCGACCGTGTCACCGCCGATGGCGATCGTGCGCTTGATCAGGTCCTTCTCCTCGGCGGACGGCATGAGGCCGATCCAGCTGAGGGCCTTCTGAGCGATGTTGGGTTCCGGGGTGAACTCGTTGCTCAGCCAGCTCGACGGGTCGTGGAAGACCACGACCTCACCGCGCTCGGGCTCCGATCCGAACCACGGCGTCAGCTTGTCCACGAGCACCCGGTCGCCGCGCTGCAGGGTGTTCTGCATCGAGTCGGAGGGGATCGAGAACGCCTGCACCAGGAAGGTCTTGATCAGCAGAGCGAGCAGCAGGGCGATTCCGACCAGGAGCGGAAGCTCCTTCCAGAAGGACCGGTGCGGGCGTGCCGCGGCGCCGTCCTGCGCGTCGCCGTCGTTTTCGACGGCATCGGGCCCTGAGGAGTCGTTCGGCTCCTCGCCGCCCTCGTCGCGTCCGGACCGTGCACCAACCGCCACGTCCCCCACATCCACTCCTCGTTCGGAAATCGACGCCCGGACCTGATGAGGTACGGGCCCTCCCCTCCCCTAACGAGCGGGAGTTCCCTAGGGCGCGGGAGACCAAGGACACACTATGCGAACGAGGAGCCGCCCCGGCGCCCACGGGGCGCGCGGCGACCGCCGCGCGCCTGGTCGGGCACCATCCGGAAGGTGGCGGGCTGTTCCAGCCGGTGCCAGTGCCCGACGGGCCAGGCGATCACCACGGCCTGGCCGACCACGTCCTTCATGTCGATCGTGCCGTGGAAGGCCTCGTCGAGGTGGTAGCGGGAGTCGGCGGAATTCGCCCGGTGGTCGCCCATGACGAAGATCCGTCCGGCGGGCACCCGCACCTCGAAGCGGATCTCCGAGGGCGCGTTGCCCGGGTTGACGTAGGGCTCGTCGAGCGGCGAGCCGTTGACGCTGACCCGTCCCCGGGCGTCGCAGCACTTCACGCTGTCCCCGCCGACGCCGATGACGCGCTTGATCAGGTCCTGTTCGTTCGCCGAGGGCAGCAGGCCGATGAAGGTGAGCGTCTGCTTGATCTGCTTGATGCCCACCGGGTCCTCGGCCGGCTGGACGCTGTCGGCGCCCAGCCAGCCTCCCGGGTCCTTGAACACGACCACGTCGCCGCGCTCGACCTCGGAGCCGAACCACGGGGTGAGCTTGTCCACCAGGACCCGGTCGCCGATGCGGATCGTCTGTTCCATGGAGCCCGACGGGATGAAGAAGGCCTGGACGAGGAAGGTCTTGAGGATCAGGGCGATGCACAGCGCGACCACCACGAGCAGGGGCAGCTCCCCCACCCGGCGGGTACGCCGCCTGCGCCGCACCCGGCGGGCGAGGCGACGCCGTTCGGCCCGGCTGCCGGGCTCCGCGGACCCGGCCCCGGCCCTTGGCTCGGGCTCCGGTTCCGGCTCCGCGTCTGCGCCTTCGCGGTCTTCGTACCGGTCTCCCCGCGGGCGTCCGCGGCTACCCACGGCCGCCTCCCGCGGACCCCGCGGCACCCCAGCGCGACACCGGCCAGCCGATCCAGTCGGCCCGCCCGATCACCTTCTCCACCGGCACCATCCCCCCGCCCGGCTCCCCGAGGTGGTCCCGGGAGTCCCGGGACTGGGAACGATGATCACCCATGACCCACAGGCTCCCAAGGGGCACGACGATACGGAACGGCACTTTCGATCCGGAGTCGCCGGGAAAGAGGTACGGCTCGTCCAGCAGGACCCCGTTGACCTTGATCCGGCCGTGCTCGTCGCACACCACGTCGTCGCCGCCGACGCCCACGACCCGCTTCACGAAGTCGGTGTCCGAGGGCTCGGCCAGCCCGAGCGCCGAGGCCGCCCCGTGCAGGGCGTCGCCGATCGGACTCCCGTCCGAGTGCTCCTGCACGAAGGAGCCCGTGCCGTCGAAGACCACGACGTCCCCGCGCTCCGGCCGGTCGCCGAAACGGTACGCCAGCTTGTTGACCAGGACCCGGTCCCCGACGGCGAGCGTCGGCTCCATCGAGTGGCTCGGGATCAGGAAGGGCTGGAGCACGAAATTGCTGAACAGCAGCAGGAAGACGGTGCAGGCGAGGCCGAGCAGCCCGGCGCGCCGCCAGCTCAGCCGGTCGTCCTTGCCGGCGCCCGGGTCCACGTCCGCCGCCGTATCCGCGTCCGCCGCCATATCCGGGTCCGCCGCCGCGTCCGGGGCCGTGGCCGTGGCCGCCGCCGCGTCCGCGTCCGCCGCCGGCTGCGCGTCAGGGGCCGGACCCGCTCCGGAAAACACGAAACGCGACCTCCCCTCCCCCTCGTCGGGGGAAGAGTGGCCGCGCTGCGTGTGAGGTGCTTCGGTGTCCATCGGGGGCGAGCCTATCCGGCCTTCCCCTGAACCCCGGGAGCAGATCAGCGGTCGCGCTTCTCCTTGATCTTCGCGGCCTTGCCGCGGAGCTCACGGAGGAAGTACAGCTTGGCGCGACGCACGTCACCGCGGGTGACGAGCTCGATCTTCTCGAAGATCGGGGAGTGGACCGGGAAGGTACGCTCCACGCCGACGCTGAAGGAGACCTTGCGGACCGTGAAGGTCTCGGAGACGCCCGCGCCCTGGCGGCGGATGACGACACCCTTGAACTGCTGGATACGCGAGCGGTTGCCCTCGATCACGCGGACGTGAACGTTGACGGTGTCACCCGGGCGGAAGGCCGGGAGGTCCGAACGCAGGGTGGCGGCGTTGACGCCATCGAGCAGGTGAGACATGTGATTCGTCTGCTTTCTTCGCATGACGCCACAGGTCGCCGATGCGGGGTTTCCGGAGAGAATTCGGGAGCTGCGGGACTCGGCGGACGACGGTCCCCCTGTGGCAGGGGCGTACGCGAGCACACAGCAGCCGCCTATTCTTCCACGGTCTGCGGCCTGCGCCAAAATCGGCCGTCGGGGGACGGCTTCCAGCCGAGGATGCTCAGCAGCTCGCGGTCCTTCTTGTCGAAGGCGGAGGCCTCGCAGCGCTCGATCAGATCCGGGCGGTTGGCCGCCGTACGGCGGAAGGCCTCGTCGCGGCGCCATCGGGCGATCTTGCCGTGATGGCCGCTGACCAGCACGTCCGGGATCCCGTGGCCGCGCCACTGGGGGGGCTTGGTGTAGACGGGCCCCTCCAGCAGGTTGGCCATGTCCCCGGGCGCGAAGGAGTCGTCGCGGTGCGATTCGGCGTTGCCGAGCACCCCGGGCAGCAGCCGGGCCACGGCCTCGGTGACGACCAGGACGGCCGCCTCGCCACCGGCCAGGACGTAGTCGCCGATGGACACCTCGTAGACCGGGAGGCGCGTGGCGTACTCGTCCATGACCCGGCGGTCGATGCCCTCGTAGCGGGCCGGGGTGAAGATCAGCCAGGGGCGTTCGGAGAGCTCGACGGCCAGTTCCTGGGTGAACGGCCGGCCGCTGGGGGTGGGGACGACGATGACGGGCCCGTGCGCGCCTGACTCGTAGCCGTCGGCCAGGGCCGCGTCCAGGGCCTCGCCCCACGGCTCGGTCTTCATGACCATGCCGGGACCGCCGCCGTACGGGGTGTCGTCCACCGTGTTGTGCCGGTCGTACGTCCAGTCCCGCAGGTCGTGGACGTGCACGTCGAGCTGGCCGCGCGCCCGCGCCTTGCCGACGAGGGAGACGTTGAGCGGTTCGAGGTACTCCGGGAAGATCGTGACGACGTCGAGACGCATCAGGCGCCTTCCCCGTCCGACTCCGACTCCGACTCCGCGGCTTCCTCGTCCCGGGTGGAGACGACGATCGCCTCGCGCTCGTCGATGAGACCGGGCGGCGGGGTGATGACGCAGCGCTGCTCTTCGAGGTCGATCTCGGCGACGATCTCCTCGACGAAGGGGATCATCACCTCGGTGCCGTCCGGCCGCTCGACGATGAAGAGGTCCTGCGAGGGCAGGTGGGAGATCTCGGTGATCCGGCCGATCACGGTGCCGTCCTCCAGGACGACATCGAGGTCCATCAGCTGGTGGTCGTAGTACTCGTCGTCCTCGGCCGGCAGCTCCGCCGGGTCCACGTCGGCGATGAGCAGGATGTTGCGCAGTGCCTCGGCGCCGGTGCGGTCCTTGACCCCGGCGAAGCGCAGCATCAGCCTGCCGCTGTGCACCCGGCCCGTCTCGACCGTCAGCGGTCCCGCCGACGCCGGGTCGGTCCGGAGCACGGCACCCGGCCCGAGCCGCAGCTCGGGCTCGTCGGTCCGCACCTCGACGGTGACCTCACCCTTGATCCCGTGGGCGCGGCCGATCCGCGCGACTACCAGCTCCACTGCATTTTCTCCTGTTCAGACGACGACGGGCCGGGGCGGGCACGTATGCCCTCCCCGGCCCGTGCCGGTGATTCAACTGCTCAGCGGACCTGGTCCACGTCGACGAGGTCGACGCGGATCCCCCGGCCGCCGATGGCGCCCACGACGGTACGCAGAGCACGTGCGGTGCGGCCGTTGCGGCCGATCACCTTGCCGAGGTCGTCGGGGTGGACCCGAACCTCCAGCACCTGCCCGCGTCGCAGGTTGCGCGAGGCGACCTGCACTTCGTCGGGGTTGTCCACGATGCCCTTCACGAGGTGCTCAAGAGCCTCCTCGAGCATGCTCAGGCCTCGGTCGACTCGGCGGTCTCGGCCTCAGCCTCGTCCGCCTTCTTGTCGGCCTTCTTCGCCTTCTGGGTGATGGCTTCGCCCTTGCCCTCGCCGATGCCCTCGAGGGCCTTGGCGAACTCGTCGAAGGTGCGACGCTTGTTCTCCTTCGTCGCCGGCTGCAGCAGCGGCGCGGGGGCCGGGAGGCCCTTGTGCGCCTGCCAGTCACCGGTGAGCTTCAGGATGGCGAGCACAGCCTCGGTGGGCTGGGCGCCGACCGACAGCCAGTACTGCGCACGCTCGGCGTTGACCTCGATGCGCGACGGGTTGTACGTCGGGTGGTAGATACCGATCTCTTCGATCGCGCGACCGTCCCGACGGGTACGGGCGTCGGCGACGACGATGCGGTAGTGCGGCTGGCGAATCTTGCCGAGGCGCTTGAGCTTGATCTTGACTGCCACTGGAGTGGTGTCTCCTGAACTTGACGTGGTTGGGCACATGAGATGCCACGTGGGGTTGCGGTACTCGGGTGCCCGATGGACGCGTCAGCCGGAGGAGAGAGGGGTCCTATGCGACTGTCGAGTACAGCTGTCCATTGTGCCACACGCCCGCGGCGCGCTCGGCCGGAAGGCCGCGCCCGCATGGACCGGGGCCACCCGCCGGGTCAGGAGGCCACCGCGATGGCCACGTCCGGGATGCGGAAGGGCTTCATGCAGCCTCCGCACACGATCGGGGCCTGAGCCAGCACGGACGGGACCACGCGCACGTTGCGCCCGCAGTCGCAGACCGCCTTGACGCGGACGCCGCCGCCGGATGACCCGTGCCGGGCGGCCGGTCCGCGGAAGCTGCGCTTGGTGTCGGCGGCCGTGGCGACCGTGTGGGCCTTCAGTGCGCGCTGGAGGCGCTCCATGGTGGGGCGGTAGCGCTTCTTCGCCTCGGGATTGAGCGAGACGAGGGAGAAGCCGCTGCTCGCGTGCGGCTCGTCGGAGTGGTCCAGCCCCATCTCCTCGGCGATCGCGAGGAACCTGCGGTTGTGGTAGCGGCCGGCCCGCGAAGTGTCACGCACTCCGCGGGCTGCGGCGATTCCGTGGACTGCCTCGTGCAGCAGTCGCTCGAAGGAGAGTTCGGCGCCGCAGGCGGACGAGGACTCTCCGATCAGGGACTCGGGCGCGGCAAGGTCAGGCAGCTCGGGGTGGTACCGCTGAATATCGGCCCACGCCTGCGCCAGCTCTGCGGCGAGAACAGGTGGTGTCGTGCTCACGTCGTGACAACGAGCCGGGGTGCCCCGGTGTTCCGATTCCGGGCCATTCCAAATTTTTTGCACGTACCAGTCAGTTCAGTCTCATGCGTCCCGACGAGGACGGGTGCGCATATCTCAGGATGAGTCGGTACGTAGTGAGGGCTACCGCCCCACACAGCCCCCGGCGCGCGGCGGATGCCGCACGCCGGGGCGTGAGAGCCCTCAGCCGGACCGGCTAGTACGAGCGCGCGACGATCGCGAGGTTGCCGGGGGCGTCGTCCGCCTGCGGGACCGACCCGTCCTCGGCGATCAGGCAGCGTACGGAGACGGCCTGCTCGGCGAGCTTCGCCTCGCCCTCGGGGCCGAGGTCGGCCCACGGGATCCGCGCCCAGCCACCGGCGATGGCGGCCTCGGCGGCCTCCTCGATGGTCGAGACGTCGGAGGTACGGGAGATGCGGCGCTCGCGGGACTCGCGCAGCAGCTGCTCCTGGTCCTCCTCCAGCACCTTGGGCAGCAGGGCGGCGAGGTCGGAGATCTGCACGGCCTCCTTGCCGCCCGGGATCCGGCGGGCCAGCATCGCGGTGCCGGCCTCCAGGTCGCGGGGGCCGATCTCGACGCGGACCGGTACGCCCTTGAGCTCCCAGTCCACGGCGCGGCGGCCGAAGGGGGTGTCGACGCGGTCGTCGACGAACACCCGCAGGCCCGCGGCCTTGAGCTGGGCGCCCAGCTCGCGGACCTTCGCCACGGCCTCGTCGCCCTTGATCGCCATGACGACGACCTGGACGTGCGCGAGGCGCGGCGGGACCCGCAGGCCGTTGTCGTCGCCGTGCGACATGATCAGGCCGCCGACCATGCGGGTCGAGACGCCCCACGAGGTCTGCCAGACGAGCTCCTGCTTGCCCTCCTTCGACAGGTACTGCGTGTTGAAGGCCTTGGCGAAGTTGGTGCCGAGCTCGTGGCTGGTGCCGAGCTGCAGGGCCTTGCCGTCGCCCATCATGCCCTCGAGGGTGAGGGTGTTGATGGCGCCGGCGAAGCGCTCCTTGGCGGTCTTGCGGCCGAGCACGACGTCGATGCCGAGCACGTTGGTCATGAAGTCGCCGTAGACGTCCGTGTGGATGCGGGCGGCGTAGTCGCGGGCGTCCTCGTAGGAGAGGTGGGCCGTGTGGCCCTCCTGCCAGAGGAACTCGCTCGTACGGAGGAACACGCGCGGGCGCATCTCCCAGCGGACCACGTTCGCCCACTGGTTGATCAGCAGGGGCAGGTCGCGGTAGCTCTGGACCCACTTGGAGAAGTACTCGTTGACGATCGTCTCGGAGGTGGGGCGGACGACGACCGGCTCGTCCAGCTCCTTGCCGCCGCCGTGCGTGACGACCGCGAGCTCGGGGGCGAAGCCCTCGACGTGCTCCGCTTCCCGCGTCAGGTAGGACTGCGGGATGAACAGCGGGAAGTACGCGTTCTGGGCGCCCGCGTCCTTGATGCGCGCGTCCATCTCCTGCTGCATCCGCTCCCACAGCCCGTAGCCGTACGGTCGGATGACCATGGTGCCGCGTACCGGACCGTTGTCGGCCAGCTCGGCCTTGTTGATCAGATCCTGGTACCAGCGGGGGAAATCCTCCGCCTGAGGGGTGAGAACGGGTGCCTTTGCCATGGCGCGAATGGTACGGCGCCCGGGGCGGCGAACGTGAATCGGGTGGCGCGCTCCTCTGGACGCGGGGGCGAAACGGGAGTTCTCTGGCAACGGGGGCATGGGGGCGAAACGGAATCAGGAGCGCTCTTTCGATGACACCGACGCCGACGGCGACGCTTGTCGCGCGGGACTGGGCGGAGATCCAGGAACGGATGCTGGTACCGCTGTACGAGGCGGTCTACGACCGGCTGGAGGTCGGGCCGGGAGACCGGCTGCTCGGCCTCGACTGCGGGGCCGGACTGGCCCTGCTGCTGGCCTCGGGCCGGGGAGCCCTGGCCACGGGTGTGGAGCCGGATCCGGCACGCCGGACGCTGGCCCGGGAGCGCCTCCTGGAGGTGCTCCCGGCCCCGCCGGCGCCCGCGGTGCCCTACGACGTACTGCTGGCCTTCTCGCCCACCCCGGGCGCCCTGGCCGCGGCCCTGCCGGCGCTGCGCCGGCCCGGCGGCGCCGTGGTGCTGGCGGACTGGGGTCCGGCGGAGCGGTGCACGGTGCCCTCGGTCCCGGGCGGCGGGCCGGCGGCGCGGGACCTGGACGCGATGGCGGCGGCGGCCGGCCTGGTGCCGGACGGGTCGGGGCGGGTGTTCTGCCCCTTCGGGTACGCCGACGTGGACAGCGCGGTGCGCGGGCTGCTGTCGACCGGGCTTTACGAGTGCTCCGACCCGGTGCAGGTGGAGAAGGAACTGGCGGAGGCGCTTCACCCGTACGAACGGGGTGACGGGGCCGTCTGGCTGCCGAACATCTTCCGGTACGTCATCGCCCGGACGGCCTAACCGCCCTCATTCGCGCGACCGCCGCCGTGCGGGGCCCGGACCGGCCCCGCACGGCGCTCACTCGTGCGGCGCTCGCTTGTGGAGGCGGGGGATGCCCGCGGCGGCGTAGGCGGCCGCTTCGTCGAGGGTTTCGTTGGCCATCAGGGCCTCCGCGAGGGCGTCCAGCTTGCCGCGGTTCTCGCGCAGCAGGCGGCAGGCCTTCTCGTAGCACTCGTCGACGATCCGGCGCATCTCGTGGTCCACCGCGTCGAGGGTGGCGGGCGCCGCGGAGAGGCCGTAGGGGCTCTGTCCGTCCGAGGGGATGGCGGTGAGGCGCCCGACGCGCTCGCTCATGCCCCAGCGGCCGACCATGCCCCGGACGATGTTGGTGACCTGTTCGAGGTCGTTCTCCGCGCCGGTGGTGATGACCTCGTAGACCACCTGCTCGGCGGCCATGCCGCCGAGCGCCCCGATGATGCGGCCGCGCAGGTACTCCTCCGTGTAGGCGTACCGGTCCGACTCCGGGGTGGAGAGGGTGACGCCGAGCGCCCGCCCGCGCGGGACGATGGTGATCTTGCGGACGGGGTCGGCGCCGGGCTGGAGCATGCCCAGCAGGGCGTGTCCGCTCTCGTGGTACGCGGTACGCCGGCGCTCCTCGTCCGGCATGACCAGCGGCCGTTCCGCGCCGAGCTGGACCTTCTCCAGCGCGTCCGAGAGGTCCGATTGGGTGACCTCCTTCTGCTGGCGCTTCACCGCGAGCAGGGCGGCCTCGTTGGCGAGGTTGGCCAGTTCGGCTCCGGTCATGCCCGGGGTCGTACGGGCCATCTGCGCGAGGTCGACTCCGGCGGCCAGCGGGATGTCCCTGGTGTGGATGCGCAGGATGGCTTCGCGGCCGGCCTTGTCGGGCGGGGAGACCATGACGGTGCGGTCGAAGCGGCCAGGCCGGGTCAGCGCCGGGTCCAGCACGTCGGCCCGGTTGGTCGCGGCGAGGACGACCACGCCCTCGGAGCCGGAG
Source organism: Streptomyces sp. NPDC099050 (assembly GCF_044759865.1). NCBI lineage: Bacteria > Bacillati > Actinomycetota > Actinomycetes > Kitasatosporales > Streptomycetaceae > Streptomyces > Streptomyces sp. NPDC099050. Next base: position 54,731 of record NZ_JBIWAE010000007.1, read on the forward strand.
AAGCCGTCCATCTCGGTGAGGATCTGGTTCAGGGTCTGCTCGCGCTCGTCGTGGCCGCCCATGGCCGCGCCGCCGCCGCGGACCCGCCCGATGGTGTCGATCTCGTCGATGAAGATGATCGCGGGGGCCACCTTGCGGGCCTCGGAGAAGAGTTCGCGCACCCGGGAGGCGCCGACGCCGACGATCATCTCGATGAACTCGGAGGCGGAGGCGGAGAAGAACGGCACCCCGGCCTCACCGGCCACCGCGCGGGCGAGCAGGGTCTTGCCGGTGCCGGGCGGGCCCGCGAGCAGGACGCCGCCGGGCATCCGGGCGCCCATCTTGCGGTACTCGTCCGGGTTCTTCAGGAAGTCCACGACGTCGTTGAGCTCGCCCTCGACCTCGTCGATGCCGGCCACATCCTCGAAGGTCGTGCGCTTGGCGCCCTCCAGCTCGACGGGCTTGGGCGGCGTCTTGCGGCCGAGTCCGCCCATGCCGCCGCCGCCCATCGCCGATCCCATCCGGCGGGCGATGACCACCCACAGGAGGACCAGCAGGAGCATCGGGGCCAGGGAGATCAGCAGATTGGCCAGGAAGCTGCGCTGTTCGACGACCGGGGAGGCGGTGACGACGACGTTCTGCTTGGTGAGGTTGGCCCACAGGTCGTCGTCGGCGAAGGCGGGCCGCTGGGAGACGAACTTCTTGTATTCGCCCTTGTCCCCGTCCGGCTTGGGCTGCTCGGCCTTCAGCTCGCCCTGGATGGCGTCGCCCTTGGCGTAGATCTTCGAGACGTTGCCGTTCGCCACCTGTTTGCTGAATTCGGTGTACGAGATGGTCGGCTCGTCGCCCTCGTTGAAGAAGGACAGCACCAGGTTGGTGATCAGGTAGACGATCAGGGCGGTGAGGATCAGGCCGCGCCAGCCGCCGGGCATCCGCTTCTTGGGCGGCGGGGCCGGGGGTGCGCCCTCGGAGCGCCAGGGCGTATCGGCCCGGTCGCGGGGCGGTACGGGGGTGGGGCTGGGCACGTAGGCCTCCTTCTGCCGTCCTCCCGGCCGACCATAAGCGACAAACCAGACCATCGCCCCTGGCGGCGGGCCACACGGCGAAGCCCCGGCCGGGGTGATCCGACCGGGGCTCGCGCGGCTCCGTACCGCTACTTCACGGCACTACGTGACGGCACTGCTACTTCATGAACTTCTTGAACTCGTCGGGGAGGTCGAAGTCCTGACCGGGCTGGGCGCCCCCGGCCGGAAGGCCGAACGGGTTGCCGCCGGCGGCGGGCTCGATCGCCTCGGGACCGGCCTCGCGGCGCGCGGCGGCAGCGGCCTCTTCTTCCTTGCGCTTCATCGGGTTGCCGCTCTTGCGCTTGCCCTTGGCCTGCTTGACCTGCTTCTTCTGCCGGCCGGGGCCGCCGCCCATCCCGGGGATGCCGGGCATGCCCGGCATGCCGCCGCCCTGAGCCATGCGGGACATCATCTTGCGGGCCTCGAAGAACCGCTCGACGAGCGACTTGACGGCGCTGACCTCGGTGCCGGAGCCCTTGGCGATGCGGGCCCGGCGCGAGCCGTTGATCAGGTGCGGGTCCTGGCGCTCGGCCGGGGTCATCGACTTGATGATCGCGGCGGTGCGGTCCACGTCGCGCTCGTCGATGTTGTTGATCTGGTCCTTGATCTGCCCCATGCCCGGAAGCATGCCGAGCAGCTTGGAGATGGAGCCCATCTTGCGGACCTGCTCCATCTGGGACAGGAAGTCGTCGAGCGTGAACTCCTTCGGCCCCTTCTGGAGCTTGGCCGCCATCTTCTCGGCCTCGGCCTGCGAGAAGGTCTTCTCGGCCTGCTCGATCAGGGTGAGCATGTCACCCATGTCGAGGATCCGGCCCGCCATGCGGTCCGGGTGGAAGGCGTCGAACTCGTCGAGCTTCTCGCCGTTCGAGGCGAACATGATCTGCTTGCCGGTGACGTGCGCGATGGAGAGCGCGGCACCACCGCGGGCGTCGCCGTCGAGCTTGGAGAGCACGACGCCGTCGAAGCCGACGCCGTCGCGGAAGGCCTCGGCGGTGTTGACCGCGTCCTGGCCGATCATGGCGTCGACGACGAAGAGGATCTCGTCCGGGCTGACGGCGTCGCGGATGTCCGCGGCCTGCTGCATCAGCTCCTGGTCGATGCCGAGGCGGCCGGCGGTGTCGACGACGACGACGTCGTACTGCTTGGTGCGCGCGTACTCGATGGAGTCCTTGGCGACCTGGACCGGGTCGCCGACGCCGTTGCCCGGCGCGGGGGCGTATACGGCCACGCCGGCCCGCTCGGCCACGACCGAGAGCTGGTTGACGGCGTTGGGGCGCTGGAGGTCGCAGGCGACGAGGAGCGGGGTGTGGCCCTGCCCCTTCAGCCACAGGCCGAGCTTTCCGGCCAGGGTGGTCTTACCGGCACCCTGGAGGCCCGCGAGCATGATCACGGTGGGCGCGGTCTTGGCGAAGCGCAGCCGCCGGGTCTCGCCTCCGAGGATGGAGACCAGCTCGTCGTTGACGATCTTGAGGACCTGCTGGCCCGGGTTCAGGGCCTTGGAGACCTCTTCGCCGCGGGCGCGCTCCTTGACGTTCGCGATGAAGGAGCGGACGACGGGGAGGGCGACGTCGGCCTCGAGGAGGGCGATACGGATTTCCCGCGCCGCAGCGTCGATGTCCTGCTCGGAGAGGCGGCCTTTGCCCCGGAGGGACTTGAAGGTCGCGCTGAGGCGGTCGGAAAGCGTATCGAACACGGTGGTCGCGATTCCTCGGGTCGGGGGCGTGTGGTCGTCCCCCAGGGTATCGGGCCGCGCTACCCCTTCGGCCCTGCGGGCGGCTTTGCCCCACCCCGCCCTTCCACCGTTTCCCGTGGCTCCTCCCCGGACCCCGCGCCTCAAACGCCGGCGGGGCTGGATTTTCCCCGGCGGGGGCTGGATGGCGCGGAGCGCCATCCAGCCCGTCCGGCGTTTGAGGACCGGGTCCGGGCGGAGCCCGGGGAACGGGCGAAGGGTGGGTAGGGGACAGCCCCCGCAGGGCCCCTACGCCAGCGCCGCCTGGACCGCGCCCGCCAGGGCCGCCGCCGCCGGGGCGGCGAGGGGTTTGCCGTCGGCGTCGACCACGTACACCGTGTCCACCGCGTTCGCGCCCAGCGTGGACACGTGCGCGCTGCGGACCCTGACCCCGGAGGACTCCAGCGCCCGCCCGATCCGGTGCAGCAGCCCGACCGCGTCGGGGGCGCGCACCTCCAGGACCGTGGCGAGCGAGGAGACCTCGGGCACCACCGTCACCCGGGGCGGCGGCGGCACCACCCCGCGCCGGCGCGGGTACGCCGCCTCGCGGTCGGCCAGCTTCGCCGGGACGTCCAGCGTGCCGTCCAGGGCCCGCACCAGATCGGTGCGCAGCCGTGCGGCCTGCGGCAGGGAGCCGTACTCCGCCGCCACCCGCCAGCGCAGGACCAGTACCTCGCCCAGTTGCTCCGGCAGCTCCATCGAGCGCAGGTCGGCCGCGCGCACGGTGAGCCGGTGCAGGGCCAGTACGCCGGCCACCGCGGGCAGCACCCCCGGCTGGTCGGGGACGGCCACCACCAGTTCCACGCCGACCGCGTCCTCCTCCTGGCGGGCGTGCAGGGCCAGTACCGGCTCCCGGGTGCGCAGCGCCTCCACCGCAAGGCGCTCCTGCTCGGTGGTCGGGATCTCCAGCTCCGTCACCGCCGGGGCGGCGCCGCGCAGCACGGCGGCGACCCGGGCGACCAGGTCGGCCACGAGCGAGCCGCGCCACGCGCTCCACGCCGCCGGGCCGGTGGCCAGCGCGTCGGCCTCCGTCAGCGCGTGCAGGATCTCCAGGGTGCCGGGCGACCCGACCGCCTCCGCGACCGCCTTGACGGTCGCCGGATCGTCCAGGTCGCGCCGCGTGGCGGTGTCGATCAGCAGCAGGTGGTGGCGTACGAGCGCGCCCAGCACGGCGACGTCCTCCGCGTCGAAGCCCACCCGCAGCGCCATGTCGCGCGCGATGGTCTCGCCGGCGACCGAGTGGTCGCCGGGCCAGCCCTTGCCGATGTCGTGCAGCAGCGCGGCCATCAGGAGGAGGTCCGGACGGCCCACCCGGCGGGTCAGCTCCGAGGCCCGGACGGCCGTCTCGACGAGGTGCCGGTCCACCGTCCAGGTGTGCACCGGGTTGCGCTGCGGACGGCACCGCACCCGCTCCCAGTCGGGCAGCAGCTTCGTGATGATCCCCTCGGCCTCCAGCGCCTCCCACACGGCCACCGTCGGCTCGCCCGCGCCCAGCAGGGTCAGCAGCTGCTCCCGGGCCTCGGCCGGCCACGGCACGGGCAGCGGCTTCGCCTGCGCCGCGAGCCGGCGTACGGCGTGCAGCGAGACGGGCAGTCCGGCCTGGGCGGCGGCCGCCCCGAAGCGCAGGGGCAGCACCGGGTCCCGGTCGGGCCGCGCGGCCAGGGCCAGTACGGCCTCGCCGTCGGACTCGACGACGCCTTCGGCGAGCGGCGCCCGCTCCGGCAGGGAGCTGCGGGTGCCGAGCAGCCCGCGCAGCCGGGGGCGGGCGGACCGGGCCCGGAGCACGCGCCCGACCTCGCGCCAGGTCACGTCACCGGCGTACGAGACCACCCGCGCGGCCTCGTACACCTCCCTGAGCAGGGCGTCGGCGTCGAGCAGACCGAGCTGCGCCGCGACCGGCGTCTGCTCCTGGAGGGAGAGCCGGTCGGTGGCGCGGCCCGTCACCAGGTGCAGCGCGTCCCGGGCGTCGAGCAGCCGGCGCCGGGCTTCGGCGAGCCCCTCGCGGGGGGCGTCGGCCAGCCAGGACGCGGCGACGGCCCGCAGCGCGGTGACGTCGCGCAGTCCCCCGCGGGCCTCCTTGAGGTCGGGTTCCAGCAGGAAGCGGAGCTCCCCCGCGCGCTCGGCCCGCTCGCGGCACAGGGAGTGCAGCTCGGGAAGGCGCTTGGCGGCGTGGTTGCGCCAGTCCGCCAGCACGGAGGTGCGCAGTCCCGCGAGGAGCCCGGCGTCGCCGGCGACGGGCCGGGCGTCGAGCAGTCCGAGGTGCACCTTGAGGTCTTCGGCGGCGGTCTTGCGGGCTTCGCCGGGAGTGCGCACCGAGTGGTCGAGGGCGAGGCCGAGGTCCCAGACGGGGTACCAGAGCCGGTCGGCCAGGGCGGCCAGGGCGCGCGCTTCGGCTTTTCCGTCGTGCAGCAGGACCAGGTCGAGGTCGCTGCGGGGGGACAGTTCGGCGCGACCGTAGCCGCCGACGGCGACGAGGGCGGCGCCCCGCGCGCCCGTCTCCTTCACGGCGGTGGCGAACAGCGCCTTCAGCCAGTCGTCGGTCAGGGCGGCCAGGGCGGAACGCCGGGAAGGCCCGGACCGCGACTCCTCCTGGAGGAGTCGCAGCCGGGCCGCGGCGTACCCGCTGGGTCCCTGGTCGGCGGTGCTACCGCCGTCCGTGGTCTCTTCGACACTCGTCACCCAGAGGTTCCCATCAGTAAGGACCTGTCCGGTCGGTCGGGCCGGGCCTACAGCGCGTCAGCGCCACGTTCGCCGGTGCGGACCCGGATGACCGAGTCCACGGGGATGCTCCACACCTTGCCGTCGCCGATCTTGCCGGTCTGGGCGGCCTCGACGACGATCCGCATCACGTCGTCCGCGTCGCCGTCCTCGACGAGCACCTCTATGCGGATCTTCGGTACGAGGTCCACGGTGTACTCGGCGCCCCGGTAGACCTCGGTGTGTCCGCGCTGGCGGCCGTAGCCGCTGGCCTCGGAGACGGTGAGCCCCTGGACTCCGAAGCGGTGCAGGGCTTCCTTGATCTCGTCAAGCCGGTGCGGCTTCACGATCGCGGTGATGAGCTTCATGCGTCAACCTTCTTGCTCGCGGCGGCAACGGGGGCGGGGACGGCGGTGCTCCGGGAGGAGGAGCCGCCGCCGGCTCCGCTGAAGTCGTAGGCGGTCTCGGCGTGTTCGACCTGGTCGATGCCGGAGACCTCGTCGTCCTCGGGGACCCGCATTCCGATCGTCTTGTCGAGCAGGAAGGCGAGTACCGCGGACGCCACGAGAGAGTAGGCCAGGACGGAGAAGACTCCGATGGCCTGCTTGCCGAGCTGCTCCAGGCCGCCGCCGTAGAAGAGGCCCGCCACGTCGGACTGGACCCCGCCGGTGGCGAAGAGACCGACGAGGAGGGAGCCGAGGACACCGCCGACGAGGTGGACGCCGATGACGTCGAGGGAGTCGTCGTAGCCGAACTTGTACTTCAGGCCGACGGCCATGGCGCACACGACACCGGCGATGACGCCGATGGCGATCGCGCCGAGCGGGGAGACGGCGCCGCCGGAGGGGGTGATGGCGACGAGGCCCGCGACCGCGCCGGAGGCGGCGCCGAGGGTGGTGAAGGAGCCGTGGCGCAGCTTCTCGTAACCGAGCCAGGCGAGCATGGCGGCGGCGGTGGCGACCTGCGTGTTGACGAACATGACTGCGCCGACGCCGTCGTCGTTGCCGAGCCAGGAGCCCGCGTTGAAGCCGAACCAGCCGAACCACAGCAGGCCGGCGCCGAGCATCACGAGCGGGAGGCTGTGCGGGCGCATGGGGTCCTTCTTGAACCCGACGCGCTTGCCGATGACCAGGATCACGCCGAGGGCCGCGGCGCCCGCGTTGATGTGGACGGCGGTGCCGCCGGCGAAGTCGATGACCCCGAGCTCGAAGAGCCAGCCGCCGGCGCCCCACACCCAGTGGGCGACGGGGAAGTAGACGATCGTGACCCAGAGGGTGATGAACAGCGCCCACGCGCTGAACTTGACGCGGTCGGCCAGCGCACCGCTTATCAGCGCCGGGGTGATGATCGCGAACATGAGCTGGAAGACGGCGAAGACGTAGACGGGGATGGTGTAGCCGTCCCACAGCTCGGTGATGCCGATGCCGCTGAGTCCGACGTAGTCGGAGGACCAGCCGATCAGCGAGCCGGAGTCGGCGCCGAAGGCGAGGCTGAATCCGTAGAGGACCCAGAGGATCGTGACGATCCCGAGGCTGATGAAGCTCATCATCAGCATGTTGAGGCTGCTCTTGACGCGGACCATGCCTCCGTAGAAGAAGGCGAGTCCCGGGGTCATCAGCATGACCAGGGCGGAGCAGATGAGCATGAACCCGGTGTTCGCGGAAGACAGCGTGGGGGCGTCTGCCGCGAGGGTCGTGATGGCTGATGCCATCGGCGTCTCCTCGTCGTCGGTACGTTCGCGTGCGGGCGATCGTGAAAACCTGAGCGGCGCTGGTTCGTGAATCAGGCCTGCGGGGTGTTCCGGCCCGGGGGCTGGCCGGTTAATGGCCCTGAGATTCGCGCAGGCCGGTTTCCGGCGGCGCCGCTGGGTGTTTCGCGTCGATGACGAAGAGGTCGTGCGTGTTACGCCTCCATGAACGAGTGGTTCATGAGGGTGGCGGGGGAAGACCCGGCCGCGGCGATGACCCGGGGAACCTGGCTGGGGGAGCCTGATCGGGCTTCACGGGGTGACTGCCGCGGCCGGGGGCCTTGGGGGCGGCCGGGTGGCCGTCAGACGGCCTCCGCGGCCTCGGGGAGGCGGGAGGCGAGGTGGTCGGTCAGCCGCACCACGTCGGCGACGTCGCCGTACTCACGCGCGGCGGTGTCGACGGTCTTGCGCAGCCGGGTGTTCACCCGTTCGGACCGCACCTTTCCCGCCACGTCCAGGGCGCGGCCGACGAGGACCGTGGCCTGCTCGGGCTCGCGCTGGAGCAGGTGCACGGTGGCCATGCCGATCAGGTTGAGGGCGTAGGAGCGCTGGTGCTCCTCGTCCTTCTCGAAGAGCTCGACGGCGCGCTCCATGACCGGCTCGGCGAGGGAGGCGTACATGGGGCTGCGGCCCGCGACGTAGGCCAGGTCCCGATAGGAGTGGGAGTTCTCGCCGTTGAGCTCGGCCTCCGAGAAGAAGCGGATCCAGTCGGGCTCGGGCTCGGCGTCGAAGCCGACGTCGGAGAAGGTGTCCTCGGCCATCCGCACGGCCCGCTTGCAGCGGCTGGGCTGGCCCATGTTGGCGTAGGCGCGGGCCTCCATCGCATACAGCATCGCCTGCGTACGGGGCCCCGCGCAGTCGCGGCTGCCGTACTGGGCCAGGTGGATGAGCTCCAGGGCGTCCTCGGGGCGGCCCAGGTGGATCATCTGGCGGCTCATGCTGGAGAGGATGTACGAGCCCAGGGGCTTGTCCCCGCCCTCCTTCGCGGCGTGCAGCGCGAGGACGAAGTACTTCTGCGCGGTGGGGTGCAGGCCGATGTCGTAGCTCATCCAGCCGGCGAGTTCGGCGAGTTCGGCGGCGACCTTGAAGAGCCGCTTCATGACCGGGGCCGGGTGGTTCTCCTGGAGCAGGTCGGTGACCTCGTGGAGCTGGCCCACGACGGCCTTGCGGCGCAGTCCGCCGCCGCACTGGGCGTCCCACTGCCGGAACATCACGGTGGTGGCTTCGAGGAGGTCCACCTCGGGCTCGGAGAGCCGGGGCGGCCGGTGGCCGCTCAGGGCGCCCGTCGGCCCCGCCTCCCGGGGGCCCGGGTCGGCGGCCGGGACCGGTACGAGCCAGCGCTGCATGGGCTCGATGAGGGCGGGGCCGGCGGACAGGGCGAGCGAGGTCCCGAGGAAGCCGCGGCGGGCCAGCATCAGGTCGCTGCGGGAGAACTCGCCGAGCAGCTCGATGGTCTGCGGTCCGGCCCAGGGCAGGTCGACGCCGGAGACGGAGGGGGTCTGGTGGGCGGTGCGCAGGCCGAGGTGCTCGATGGCGACGACGGAGCCGAAGCGTTCGGAGAAGAGCTCGGACAGGATGCGCGGGACGGGCTCGCGGGGCTGTTCGCCGTCGAGCCAGCGGCGGACCCGTGAGGTGTCGGTGCTGATGTGGTGGGCGCCCATCTGGCGGGCGCGGCGGTTGACCTGGCGGGCGAGCTCGCCCTTGGACCAGCCGCTGCGGACGAACCAGGACGTCAGCTGCTCGTTGCGGACGGTGGCGCCCTGGGCGGAGTCCTGAACTGAGCCCTGGACCGAGCCCTGGACCGAGTCCTGGACCAAGCCCCGGGAATCCGTCGCGGAATCCCGGTCGGACATCCCGGCGGACGACACGCCGGACTCCGCGCTCGTTCCGCTTGCGCCGTTGCCGCTCACTGGAACGCCCCCATCCGTCAGCCTCTTCCACACGAAACCCTGTCGGGAAACGGTCTTCACAGGTCCTTCACGCATGCTTCCGGCATGCCCGTGGCATACCCGCGAACCCGTCTCCTCTTAGCGCTTCGTGCACCGAAAGTAATCCTACGATCACCCCTTCGGCGAGGTCGATCCCGGAAACGCCACCATTCGCCACCCCTTCGAATGAACTCGCCACCTGCCAGGCGCGATTCACTTGACACGAAGGCGAGACCGATCGGTTGGACAGGAGTGCGCCGGGGCGTGCGCGTCGCGGAGTGCGCCGGTCACCGGGCAGCCAATGCCGAACCGGCCGAGGTCGTAACCACCGGCACGTCCGACCCGTTGGAGGGGGCATGGGCATGGGCTTCACGATCGGCGGCAGCCGCGGCACCAAGGAGTTCCGTTCCGGCGCTCGGCGCCGCGGCCGGACGTCGGAGTGCACGACGGTGGCGGAGTACACCGGACTGTGGGGCTGGGACGTGGTCCCCGGCGCCCGGGCCGCGGGACCGGCGCGGGACTGCTCCTGCGGTCATACGAATTGTGGTGCGCCGGGGGCGCATCCGCTGGCCCTCGCTCCTACGGTGCCGGCCGGCGCCACCCTCGACGAGGTCACCGAGACCTGGACCGGGTACCCGGGAGCCGCGGTACTGCTCCCCGTCGGGCGCTCCTTCGACGTCATCGAGGTCTCCGAGGAGGCGGGGCGGCGGGCGCTGGTCCGGCTGGAGCGGATGGGGCTGCCGCTCGGCCCCGTGACCGCGACCCCGGACGGCCGGGCCCAGTTCTTCGTCGCCACGGGGGCGGCGGCCGGGCTGCCGCAGCTGCTGTACCGGATGGGCTGGGACGACGCCGGTCTGGATCTGCGCGCACTGGGCCAGGGCTCCTACGTCACCGCCCCGCCCTCGGACTTCGCGGGCCTCGGCCCGGTGAGCTGGCTGCGCCCGCCGGCGCTGGACTCGGCCGGGGACCCCCCGCAGGCCCGCCTCCTGCTGGGCACCCTCGCCTACCTGTGCCACCGGCTGCGCCGCGCGTAGCCGCGCAGCCGCCTAGCCGCGCAGTCCAGCAGCTACGTAGCCACGTAGCCACCCGGCCGTCGGCCGCCGCCCCCGACCCACCCCGCGCACGCATGGCAGTGCCCCCGGGTCCTGGGACCGCGGGGGCACTGGTCGGCGTAGGAGCGTCGGGTGCGTTCAGTCGCCGATCAGGGCGTCGACGAAGGCTTCCGGCTCGAAGGGCGCCAGGTCGTCCGCGCCCTCACCGAGACCGATGAGCTTGACCGGTACGCCGAGCTCGCGCTGGACGGCGATGACGATGCCGCCCTTGGCGGTGCCGTCGAGCTTGGTCAGCACGATGCCGGTGATGTCCACGACCTCGGCGAAGACGCGGGCCTGGGTCAGGCCGTTCTGCCCGGTGGTGGCGTCCAGGACCAGCAGGATCTCGTCGAGCGGGCCGTGCTTCTCCACGACGCGCTTGACCTTGCCGAGCTCGTCCATCAGGCCGGTCTTTGTGTGCAGCCGGCCCGCCGTGTCGATGAGCACCACGTCGGCGCCCTCGGCGATGCCCTCCTTGACCGCGTCGTAGGCGATCGAGGCCGGGTCGCCGCCCTCGGGTCCGCGCACGGTGCGCGCCCCGACCCGGTCGCCCCAGGTCTGGAGCTGGTCGGCGGCGGCGGCACGGAAGGTGTCCGCGGCGCCGAGCACGACGCTGCGGCCGTCGGCGACGAGCACGCGGGCGAGCTTGCCGGTAGTGGTGGTCTTGCCGGTGCCGTTCACGCCGACGACCATCACGACGGCCGGGGTGTCCACGCCGCTCTCGGTCTTCACCGCGCGGTCGAAGTCGGTACCGAGGAGCGTGACCAGCTCCTCCTTCAGCAGGGCGCGCAGATCGGCGGGGGTACGGGTGCCGAGCACCTTGACCCGCTCGCGGAGCCGGTCCACCAGCTCCTGGGTCGGCGCGACACCGACGTCGGCGATGAGGAGGGTCTCCTCGATCTCCTCCCAGGTGTCCTCGTCGAGGTGCTCGCGGGAGAGCAGCGTGAGCAGCCCCTTGCCGAGCGTGTTCTGCGACCGGGCGAGGCGGGCGCGCAGCCGGACCAGGCGGCCGGCCGTGGGCTCGGGCACCTCGATCTCGCGGGCGGGCGCCTCGACGACCGGGTCCTCGACCGCGACCGGCGATTCGAGGGCGGCCTCCGCGTCGGGGAGGACGACCTCCTCGATCGTGCGGCGCGGTTCTTCCGCCGTCGGTGCGGCGTCCTCCCCCACCTGCGGTTCGGCGGGCGGGGCAGTGATGGTCGGCGTGCTGGGCGGGGCCGTGGGAGGCAGCTGCTTCTTCTTGCGGCTGCTGACCACGAGCCCGCTGATCGCACCGACCGCGACCAGGGCGATGACTACGGCAAGGATCAGGATTTCCATAACCTGTCCAGTATGCGTGACCTGGCCGACGGCACCTCGTTCTCCAGACGGGGCTTTGCACCCCCGCGGGCCGGGCTGGTCCGTCGTTCGGCCGCAGGTCGGCGAGAAGCTCTTCGGGGCGGAGTCACAACCTCCCCAGTATCGGATAGGGGTGGGTTCGGCGCTGGGCGCCCATGGGTTGTGGGGGGGCCCGCCCCGGGGGGGGCCCCCCCCCCCCCCGCGGGGGGGGCCCCCCCCCCCCAGACCGCCCGTCTGTGTTTTTGGTGTGGGGTTTCTACATTATAGGGGAGCACCCCCCC